>CAZFHR010000014.1:0-15757 GCA_964519115.1 uncultured Candidatus Izemoplasmatales bacterium | reverse complement strand
CTTGCCGAAGCGTTGAAACGGCGCGTCATCGGCCAGGATTATGCGATCGGTCTCGTCGCTGACGCGATCATCCGGCAACGGGCCGGCATCAAAGATGAATTCCGCCCGATCGGTTCGTTCATGTTTCTTGGGCCGACCGGTGTCGGGAAGACTGAAGTCGCCCGCGCGCTCGCCGAACAGCTGTTTTCTTCGGAAACCCACATCGTCCGGATTGATATGAGCGAGTATATGGAACCGCACTCGGTTTCCCGCCTGATCGGCGCTCCACCCGGATATGTCGGCTACGATGAAGGCGGTCAACTCACCGAATCGGTCCGCCGGAAACCGTATTCGATCATCCTTTTCGACGAAATCGAAAAAGCCCACCCGCAGGTCTTCAACGTCTTGTTGCAGATCCTCGACGATGGCCGGCTCACCGACAATCAGGGACGGACCGTCGATTTCAAGAACACGATCATCATCATGACTTCCAATCTTGGCAGCGAGTTTTTGATCAAGGATCCTGAAGGTGGAAGAGACGAGGTGCTTCGGCTCGTCCGTCGTTCCTTCAAACCCGAGTTTTTGAACCGCATCGACGAAATCGTCATCTTCCAGCCGCTTTCGTATGATTCCCAGTCGAAGATCGTCGTCAAGATGCTCACCGATCTTTCCTCCCGGCTCGCCATCCAGAACGTCCTCATGACCTTTTCGCCGGAACTCCGGAAAACCGTCATCGACCAGGCGTTTGATCCAGAGTACGGCGCCCGACCTTTGAAACGCTTCATCCAGCATTTCATCGAAACGTTCATCGCGCGGGCGATCATCGAAGGAAGAATCATTCCGAACATCCGTTACGAACTTGATGTTGCTGGCGAATCGTTCCGGATCATTACTTCCGATCCTCAGCCGGCGAACATCAAATAATAAGAAAACGCGTCCCGATGAAATGGACGCGTTTTTTTACTTGTTGGTGGTCATTCCTGACCGCGTTTGCCCACTTGCTTGTCAAGCAGGAAAAGTGATTGTTTGTCGGCTCCATACATGTCGAAGGCGAGGATGTGATCGCGGGCGTTCTTTTCTTCCTCGGCTTGCTCGCGGATGAACCACTGGAGGAATTCCTGGGTGCGGTAGTCATGTGCTTCGACCGCCGCTTCGAGAATCGTCACGATCGAAGCCGTCACGAACTCTTCGTGCTTGAGGCCTTCCACAAGCGCGTCGCGGACAACGGGATAGGTCTTCGTCGGTTTCGCGATCGCATCGAGGACGACATCAGCGCCGTTATTCTGGAGGTAATGAAGAAATTTGAACGCATGTTCCATTTCTTCTTTCGCTTGGATCGAAAACCATTGGGTAAACCCGATCAAACCGTGGTTGGTGAAATAATTGGCGATATCGATGTACAAGTAGGCGGAAAACAGTTCTTTATTGACCTGCTCATTGAGCAGTTTCGTGATTTTGGAATTAAGCATCATGAATCTCCTTTCGATGATGGTATCTACGTATAGTATACCATATCGTCAGGGTTTCCGGAAACGAGTTGCTCAGGGTGGCTCATCGCCGTAAACGCAGTCAGTCCGCTGATTTCTCGGGAGTGCCGCGGTAAAGCATGTCAAGAAGGGAACGCAAGGGCCGGAACAGGATGACGACGCTGACAAGCCCCGAAGCCGCCATCATGACATCAAACCAGATGCCGCTCACCAGGTAGGGCCAAAATATCTGAAACCCGAACTGAAAGGAAATAGCAAGAGCATAAAACCAGCCGTGGACGAACCCGAATACGCCGGCGGCACCGACTTTCAGCCATAAGGGGGATTTCCGCAGTGCATATGCAACAGCCGTCCATGTCAGCCAAGCCGCCAGCATGGCAGGCGTATACAGCGGATTGAAGGATCCCATATAGAGATTGTCAAGGATCACATGGCCGATGACGATCGGAAACAGCATCGGCGGTGGTAAGACGGCCGCGTACACGGCGATGACCAGAACCGTCAGCTGGATATTGGGAAGAAATGTCAGGAGCTCTTCCTGAACGAACAGAACCGTCAGAAGCATCGCGGCAATCGTGATGTCCCTGACGGTTCTTCTGCCTTTACGAGACGGTATATTTGAACGCATAGACGGCTCCGTCCGCAAGTATGATATCGCTGATGCCGACGACCTGATAAACCTCATTGACGTACAGGGCCAAATAGCCGCTGCCGTCAAAAGCGGTCAGGGTGTCGATGCCTAAAACAAAATATCCCCACTGGGACTCGTAACTGCAAGTGGCGTCTGGTTGAAAGTCGGCGTCGGCGCAATAGACGACGAATTGATTGCGAAGCAAGCCAAGAAGCGTGTCGCCGGCATGAAAATCAACGGTCCGGTATGCCGTCCTGATTTCATCCGCGTCATATAGTTCGATTGTGATGGTTCCGAGTTTGGCCCCGGACGGGTCGATTGTCGTCGTCGCTGGCGTCTCGCAGCCGACAATGAATAGCAAAAAAACGGTCAAAAGCATGGTACCCAGTACTTTTTTCATGTTCTCCCTCTGAGAAATGTATTTTGAAAGCAGGTAGGTCTCCCGGCTTGGCTTCTCCTTACTCCGCACCTTCTCGCCTGTTGGCAATGGTCTTGCGTTTCATCGGCCTTACGGTTGCTGGCACAGCCCGGGCTTTTCACCCGGTTCCCTGTTATGCACCTGCGATCAATCGTTATGAAGTTGTAGCGGCGGCACGATCCAAATCAAATGGAACCTACCACACGTTGTCAAGCGTATTCTATCACAAATGTCCGGATTTGACAACGATGACTCGCCACAAAAAAAAGCGGTAAAAACCGCTTTGATTGGGGTAAGTTCCGGATTCATTCCACATTCGCAGTGAAAGCACGGGAAAATTCGTATTTCGGGAATGTCCGTTGCAACAATTCCAACGCATTGTTCCAGTGCTCGATGTTGATCGGCTTGACGGCCGCGATCTTGACGTTGTGCTTGCCACGGTCGAGCCATTCGACGAAACCCCAGGAAAACGCCGCGAGGCATTCGACGCAAAATCCGTTGGCCGGATTGGGAAACGACACGAGGAAGGTATTGATTTCGCGGTTGAGCTTCTGAAAGCCCCGGATGTCGGAATGACGGGCAGAAAACATCGCCGCCGGATAGCCGAAGGCATAAAAGGGAAGATGCTTTTCCCGGAAGAACGGCGATACGTCGACCGCTTTTTCATTGAGAGCGGGCATCATGTCGTCGACGATCTGATAGAACTTCGACTGCGTCGTCTGAATGAATGCCGTGAGCGTCCGGAATCCTTTGGAAGGAAACTCGCTGATTCCGGCGCGCATATACGGAAACCCCGTCGCTTCTTCGGCGGCGAAACCGTCTTCTTTCACGATTTCGAAACCGATCGCGTCCGGTTTGCTGATTTCGCCGTAGACGATGCTAAGCGTTCCGTCCTCGCCGGCGAGCGAAAACGGAATGTCAAATTTACCCTTTTCCATGCTAAATCACATCCCATACGTCAAGAAGAACGGATCGATGCATACGCCGTCCTTCTTATATTATATCATAACTGTATTATTCTTGTTTCCCTTGATAGGGATTGGACGGCGGGAATCATCCAATCTTTTCCATCAGGTCGACGATTTCGGCGATTTTCGCCTGGGCTGCGGGATCAAGCGTTTCACGCAGGCAGCCATCGAGATGGGCGCGAAGAACCGTTCGGTTCGTCTTCTTCAAGACGGCGATCACAGCGAGCAACTGGGTCGAGATATCGATGCAGTAGCGATCCTCTCCGACCATTCGGACGATTCCTTCGATCTGGCCTTTGGCCGTGTTTAGGAGTTTGGTCACCTGTTTGGGGTCAGCGCGCATGTTCAGCCCTCGATGTGGGTCGGATCGTAGCCGGCATCGCTGACGGCTTTCAGTAGTGTAGCATCAGCGACGTTGGCGACGACGGTGACGACGGCGTTGCCCTTCTTGAGGTCGACGCTGGCGGATTCGACACCGGAGACGGCCTTCAGGGCGTTTTCGACGCGCATCTTGCAATGCATGCAACTCATGCCTTGGATAGTAATGGTTTTTTTCATGATTTCCCCTTTCTTTCTCATTGGTTTATCGGTTCGAGCCGCGGCCGGAACGTTTTCAGCCGCAAGGCGTTGAGAACAACGGAAACGCTCGAAAAGCTCATGGCGAGCGACCCGAGCGTCGGGTCGAGTTTGAATCCGAGCCAGGCATAGAAAACCCCGGCGGCGATCGGAATTCCGATCACGTTGTAGAAGAAGGCCCAGAAGAGATTCATCTTCACGTTGGCGATCGTCTTTTTGGAAAGCTGAACGGCGGTGACGGCATCGTTCAGGTCGTTTTTGACGAGGATGATGTCCGCCGCTTCGATGGCGACGTCGGTGCCGGCACCGATGGCGATGCCAACATCCGCCCGCGTCAGAGCGATGGCGTCGTTGATGCCGTCGCCGATCATCGCGACGATATGGCCTTCCTTTTGCAACCGTTGGATGACTTCTTCTTTTCCTTCGGGCAGGACTTCGGCGAACACTTCGTCAATGCCGGTTTCGCGGCGGACGGTCTCGGCCGTCGCTTTGTTGTCCCCTGTCAAGAGAATCGTCCGGATTCCAAGCGCCCGGAAGCGGCTGATTGCCCGGATCGAACCGGGTTTCAGCGGATCGGCGATGGCGATGATGCCAAGCGGTTTGGCCGCACGGGCGACGAATACCGGAGTTTCACCGGCAGCGGCCAGCTGCCCGGCCGTAGTGGCAAAGATCGACGGATCGACTCCGATCGAAGTCATCATGGCGAGATTCCCGATCTGGCAGTCGATGCCATCGACGATGGCGGTGACGCCCATCCCCGAAAGCGACTGAAATCCTTCGGCCACAGGAATCGTGAAGCCTTCGGCAGCCGCCAGGATCGCTCTGGCGATCGGGTGTTCCGAACGGACTTCCAATGCAGCGGCGATCGCCAACACTTCCGCTTCGGTGACGCCGGATATCGGGATGACCGATGCGACGGCCGGCTTACCGGCGGTGACGGTGCCGGTCTTGTCGAGGACGACCGTGTCGATCCGATGCGTGATTTCCAGACTTTCCGCCGACTTGATCAGAATGCCGTTTTCCGCTCCCTTGCCGGTACCGACCATGATTGCGACCGGCGTCGCCAGTCCGAGGGCACAGGGGCAGGAAATGACGAGGACGGTGATGCCGATGGACAGCGAGAAGGCAAAGGTCTGCCCCACGAGCATCCAGACAGTGAAGGCGACGAGGGCGATGACGATGACAACTGGGACGAAAACGCCGCTGATTTTATCGGCGAGCTTGGCGATCGGAGCTTTCGAAGAAGCCGCTTCTTCCACCAGGCGCACGATGCGGGAAAGCGTCGTTTCAGCGCCGACCCGTTCGGCCCGGAACACGAAGGCTCCGGTCGCATTGAAGGTTGCGGCGACGACCGTATCGCCGACCGTCTTGTCGACGGGCATCGCTTCGCCGGTCACAGCCGATTCATCGACCGTCGAGGCCCCGTCGACGATGACTCCGTCAGCCGGAATCCTGGTTCCCGGCTTGACGAGGATCAGATCTCCGATCCGGAGTGCCTCCGCCGGGACAATGGTTTCCTTGCCCGCAACGAGCACGATGGCCGTTTTCGGAGCCAAGTCGATGAGTTTGGCAATCGCAGCACCGGTTTTTCCCTTACTGAGGGATTCGAGATATTTGCCGACGGTCACAAGCGTCAGGATCGCGCCGGCGGATTCGAAATACAGATTCATGTGATAGGATTCGGCCATTCCCGCATCACCGTTATGAAGGGCGATGGCAATCATGACGACCGCGAAAAGACCATAAGCAAGCGCTGCAGACGAACCGACCGCGATCAGGGAGTCCATGTTGGGAGCCCGTTTCCACAGCCGTTTGAAGCCGTTTGTGAAATAATGACCATTCAAAACGACAATCGGCAAAGTCAGCGATGCCTGTAAAATGGCGTTGATCAGGGGATGCACCGCACCAGACAGGAAAGCGGGAAGGGGCAGGCCGATCATCGCACCCATCGAAACATATAACAGTGGAATAAAGAAAATAACTGACCAGATCAGCCGTTTGCGCATCGATTTCTCGACTTTCGCCATCGCATCCGGTGCGGCCGATACCGCTTCATCGGCGTGATAGCCGCCGGAAGCGACGGCCGCCTTGATTGATTCATCGGATAGGACCGATTCGTCATAATCGACGATCATCGAGTTCGTCAGCAAGGAAACATTGATATCGCGGACACCAGCGAGTTTCTTTACCGATTTGTCGATATGGCTTTCGCAGGCGGCGCAGGTCATGCCCGAGACATTAAATTTTTTTCGCACGATATCACCTCGACACCCCCGGGGGGTGTCTACTATCATCATACTCCTTCATGAACTTATTGTCAAACCGGATGCATAAAAAAGCCCGTCGCAGATGGCGACGGGCGTGAAATCATTTTTTCGGTACCTCTTTCTTCTTGCGGATGAGCGACAGAATGACCGAAGACGGGTTGGATGCGAGCGGCTCCTCGACCTTTTCGTAATCCCGGAGCATCGGCAGCAGTTTTTCCATCATCGGCCGCAGCGTTTTGAAGTTATAGTTTTTCGGCACGAAATCGGAATACTTGTTCTTCATCTCCATCGCGATCTGACTGTAGAACGCCCGGCCGTTTTCGTCGATCAGCCGTTCGATGATTTCCTTCATCGCTTCGAGTTTTTCAGTTTCGAAGACGAATTTCTGCGGTTTCTGCGGCGGATTCACGAAATGGTTGTTGACAACGGGCTTGCGCACTTCGACGGCAACGATTTCTGGTTTCGGTTCGATCTTGGGCATCGGTTCTGGTTCCACCTCGTGCTGGATATCCTCGCCGAGATAGATGAATTCGCTGAAGGCGTTGACGTAGGATTTGATCGAGGTCCTTCCGCCCATGCCGATGACTTCCTTGTTGCGCTCGCGCAGTTCCTGAACGAGGCGGGTGAGGTCGGAATCGGATGAAACGATACAAAACGCATCTACGTCTTTTTCATATAGTATTATCATCGCCTGGATGACGAGGGCGAGATCGGATGTGTTTTTACCTGAGACATAGACGAACTGATGGTAGCTGACCATCGCATAATTGGCGATTTCTTCGCGCCAACCCCGGACTTGCGGTTTCGACCAGTCGGCGAAAATCTGCTTGATGATGACTTCTCCATACGAAGACATCGTATCGAAAATCTGTCTGGCGTTGGAAGAGTTGACATTCTCGGCGTCAATGAGAACGGCGACTTTTTTATTGGCTTTTTCCATTTTGCACTCCTGTGCTGATGCGTCGGTCCCCGTAATCGGCCCGCTGGTCCGTGATTCCTTCACTTCCATTATAAACCATGAGGCAGGCGAACGCCACATAAATAGAAAACGCGGTCGGGAATTGCCGGACCGCGTCGGGTATCATGGTTTCAGCCGCGCCATGGCGGCAACTGGATCTGTTCCATTGCCGCAAGATCGGCGGCGGCGATGTCAAAGCCGAAAACGTCGAGATTGTTCACGATGCGTTCGGGCGTGACGGATTTCGGCAATGGCAGAAATCCCCGTTGCAGACTCCAGCGGATGGCGAGCTGGGCCAGGGTGACGCTGTATTTTTTCGCCATTTCCTGCAGTTTTTCGACCTGAAAGAGTCGACCTGTCGCCAGCGGCGAATAGGCCTCGGTCAGGATGCCGTAGGGCTGCGAGAAATCCACGGTGGCCTTTTGAGCATCGCCGGGGTTAAGGAAAATCTGGTTGGCGTGAGGCGCGAAACCAGTCGCTTCGATCAGCGGCTTCAGATGTTCCGGACGGAAATTGGAGACCCCGATCGCCCGGATCTTTCCTTGTTTGTACAGTTCGATGAAGGCTTTCCACGATTCGATGTTCTGATCGTTATACTCGACTCCGGAACTGTTGACGCTCCACGGTTTTGGCGCGTGGATCAGATAGAGATCGAGATAATCGACGCCCAGCCGGGCGATCGTCTTGGCGAATTCATCGAGCGCGGTCTGATATCCCTTGAGTTCCGCCTTCAGTTTCGAGGTGATGAAGACTTCTTCGCGCTTCAGGCCGGAATCCCTGATTGCCTGACCGACGGACGTCTCGTTGCCATAGGCGGCGGCGGTATCGATGTGACGATATCCGACCTTCAAGGCGTAGGAAGTCGCCTCATAGGCTACTTTGCCCTCGGGAATCTGCCACGTGCCAAACCCGATGACCGGGATGCGGACGCCATTAGACAGTACGTATTCGTGTTTGTTGCTTGTCATAGTATGAACCCTCCTGTGACCGATGATCGGCCTGATGAACAACCCTATTATATCAAAGGTCGCCACAGATGGATACCGATACGATGTTTTATTTTGCCAGAGCCGACGGCGACGGTTTGCCTTCCATCAGTTTCCGATAGAGCAGCGGCAACCCATAGATGGTGGCAAAGAAAACCAAAAAAATGCCGATGTAGATGAAAAAGAAATTCTGGTCGTTGCCAAAAGGCAGTGCGTTCTTCATCAGATACATGTAGTTGGGATCAAGGTTTTTGAAGAAAACGAGATTGGCCAGCATCGCCCAGCCCATCAGGACGAGAATGCCGGCAACCACTTTCCACGAATCGCGGATATCGAGTTGATATCTTCCGATCGCGATTTCAAAGATCGGGACCAGGATGAGCAGGCTGTGCGCTGACATGCCTTCGAAGGCGAAAAACGTCAGGAAACGGTCGCTGAAATAATCCCCCATCAGCATCGTGATGGTACCGCCCATGATGGCGAGGACGAAAACCGGGGTCTTGATCGCCTTCCAGTCGAAAAGGATCGTGAGTGGCAACAGGAACGTCAATACCGTGCACATATGGAAAGGAAACGCCTGCGTCCACGGCACTTCGACGCCGATGATCGCCCGGATGGTCTGATTCGTGAACCGGACCACGAACAGGCTCAGGACCGCGATCAGGATGAACGTTTTTCCCGCCGCCGGATGCCGGCGGAAAAAGCGGAAACCAAGAATGGCGAGCGCAATCACGACAGCGATCCATAAAAAGTGTCGCCATCCGAAAGCGCCTTCGCCGAGACCGTCCGCAAAGGAGGTCGGCGCACCGCCGCCTCCCGTAAACGAATACGTAATGAATTTCTGAAGCCACTGCCAGAACATTCTATCTCCCCTTTGTTCTTTTATTTTTAGCCTTTATCATTATATCACGGCAAAAATCATTTGCACAGAGCAGTCTTCTTGAATTCATCACAAAATTAGCGTACAATAATATTAATGATTAGAAGGGATTGCCCCCATGAATCCATTGTATATAGCATATTGCCGCATCCGTCAAACCACTTTTCGGGCCTTCATGCCATTTTTGGATTGGCGTGAACCAACCGTGATCGCCGGACCCGGCGCTCTGATGAAACTCCCGGAAATCATCTGCGATCGCGGCCACCGCAAAGTCCTTCTTGTCACCGACGCCGGGTTGATCGCTTCCGGTCTCATCGATCCGTTCGTCGCCCGCATGCAGGCTGCCGGCCTTGCGGTCGCAATCTATGATGCGACGGCTGCCAATCCGACCATCGACAATATCGAAGAAGCGTTATCCCTATATCACGCAGAAGGTTGCGATGCTTTGGTCGCATTCGGTGGCGGTTCACCGATCGATGCCGCCAAAGCCGTCGGTGCCCGCATCGCCAATCCCAAGAAAACGATTTCCCAAATGAAGGGAGCGCTGAAAGTCCGTAGGGCGATACCATCGCTTTATGTGATTCCGACCACCGCCGGGACCGGTTCGGAAGCAACGCTCGCCGCTGTCGTCACCGACACTGCCACCCAAGAAAAGTATGCGCTAAACGATCCTGTCCTCATTCCTCGGCTCGCCATCCTGGATCCCCGTCTTCTGGTTTCATTACCCAAAATGATCACCGCGACCACCGGTATAGATGCCCTGACGCATGCGATCGAAGCATACATCGGCCATGCCAATACCTACAGAACGCGCCGCGACGCCCGAGAAGCGGTACGACTCATTTTCAGTCATCTTCTCCGTTCTTATGAAGATGGTACGGACCTGGATGCCCGCGGTTCGATGCAGAAGGCCGCTTTTCTTGCCGGTACCGCATTCACCCGCGCATACGTGGGTAATGTGCATGCGTTGGCGCATACGCTCGGTGGTTTTTATAAGGTTGCTCACGGGCTGGCGAATGCCGTGATCCTCCCCTACATCCTGGACTTCTACGGGGCGGCAGTGGCGAAGCCGCTCGCCGAACTCGCAGCCGTCGCCGGCATAGCCGATCCGGAAGCGACGACGGCCGAAAACGCCCTTCGTTTCATCGCTGCGATCCGCCGCCTCAATACCGCCCTCGGCATTCCGGCCACGATCTCAGGTGTGATCCGCAAGGAAGACATCGATTTCATGACTGCCCAGGCATCAGCAGAAGCGAATCCTCTTTACCCCGTGCCCGTGATCATGGGAACGGCGGATTTCCGCAAGATTTACGAACTGATCGCTTCTTAATGAAAACACCGCCAAAACGGCGATGTTTTTTTTCTACGAATTCTGTTATTCCTTGGCTTCGCTTTCCTTACTGAGTTTCTCGGCCAGTAAGGTTTTAGCCGCTTCCATCTTGGTGCGGAACCCATTGACAATCTTGACGGCAATGAAAACCGCCAAAGCGACGATCAGGAAGTCCAGAACCGACTGGATGAAGCTGCCATAATACAAAACGACGGCATTTTCGGATAGGACATACGCACCAGCGGTGACGTCCCAGGTGGCGGTACCCCGCATCGCCCAGATCCAATGCGATACGTCTGCCCGGAAAATCAGTCCGATGATGGGCATGAAGATGTCTTTCACGAGACTGGAGATGATTTTGTTGAAGGCCGTGCCGATGATGATGCCGACGGCGAGATCGAGGGCATTGCCCTTGGATATGAATGTTCCGAATTCCTTGAAGAATTTTTTCATGACATCCTCCTTAGTTCTTTCTTTTATTTTAGCGCTTTGCTTGCTGTTTTTCAAGGGAATGCTTAGCCCTGACCTTCACCTAATTGAAAACATCGATGAAACAAGGTATAATACACATGAAAGTGAGGGATCTTCCATGAATAGAACGATTCATACACCCAACGCCCCAAAAGCAGTCGGGCCGTATTCCCAAGCTGTATTAGCTGGCGACCTCCTCTTCATTTCCGGTCAGTTGCCGCTTGACCCGGTGACCGGTACGTTCGCTGCGACCGATGCCTTCGGACAGACCGTCCAGTCGCTTCAAAATATCGCGGCAATCCTCCATGAAGCCGGCCATGCCGTGAGCGACGTCGTCAAGTGTACGGTTTTTCTCAAGGACATGAATGATTTCTCTGCGATGAACGAAGCCTATGCCGCCTTCTTCGGCGAACACCGCCCGGCTCGGGCCGCCGTTGAAGTTGCGCGTCTTCCCAAAGATGCGAAAATCGAAATCGAGGCAATCTCGGTCAGACACTGAACTCGACATACAAAAACGGCGGTTCCGTAGACACGGAAGCCGCCGTTTTTGATTTCAGATCAGTCCAATTCGCTGAAGTTTTCCTTGTCCAACCCACAGTCGGGACAAACCCAATCCTCGGGAAGATTTTCAAAAGGCGTTCCCGGTTCGATTCCGGTCGTCGGATCGCCGATGGCCGGATCATAAATGTATCCACATACGCATTCCCATTTCTTCATATCGTCATACCTCCCGGATTCTTTTGGATTCGTGCGGAGTTTCAGGTGTCGCATATCCAAAATCTACTTTATCATACCTACCATTCTCTGTCAATAGAGATGCATAATTCGTCGGGGAAGGGCGCTTTCGAATCCTATTTGATCCATCCTATTGAAATTGCTGCTTTTTCATGATAGCATTGTCTTAAAATGTTCATAAATAGGGAGATGGGTTCATGACAATTTCGCCATTGCTTCTCGGTTTCATCCTGCTCAGCATCATGGTCGCCTTTTTTGCCTTCGGATTCGCCGTTTGGCTTTATCGATGGGTGAAAAGGCAGCCAGCAGAAAATCAAAAGATCCTGACCATCGGCGAGTACATCCGCAGCGGTTCCAACACTTTTCTTAGAAAAGAATATACCGTTTTGGCCAAATTTGCGGGTGTCGCCGCGCTTCTTATTCTAGTATTCCTGCCCAAACCGATCTGGCAGGGCAGCATCCTGGCGAATCTCACGATGTGCGGCGCCTATATTCTCGGTACTGTATTTTCCGCCATCGCCGGTAAAATCGGGATCCAGATTGCAACGATTGCGAACACCCGGACCGCCGAAGCCGCCCAAAAAGGTATCCGTCTCAGTTTCCTATCCGGATTCCGCGGCGGCGCCGTCATGGGAATGGCGGTCGTCGGAACGAGTTTGCTTGGCATTGCTGTAGTCCTGTGGATCACTAAAAACGCAACGATGATCCTCGGATTCAGTTTCGGTGCTTCCTCACTTGCCCTATTCGCCAAAGCCGGCGGTGGCATCTTCACAAAGACCGCCGACATCAGCGCCGATCTCGTCGGCAAGGTCGAACTTGGCATTCCCGAGGACGATCCCCGTAATCCGGCGGTCGCTGCGGACAATGTCGGCGATAACGTTGGTGACGTTGCGGGCATGGGTGCCGATCTGTTCGACTCAAACGTCGCTTCAATGGCTGCAGCGATCGTCATGGGCGTCGCTCTCGACAAGATTTTCGCCTCCGACAACGTTGCGTTGGTCTTCTGTTTCGCCGCTTTAGGTCTATTGTCTTCGATCATCGGCGTCGCCCTTGCCAAAATGAAGGATGAGGGCAATCCGACCCGCGCCCTCAACATGTCGACTTATGTCACGACCGGCGTTTTCGCCGTCCTGACCGGCATCGCATCCTTGATTTTCCAGTTCCACTGGCGAATCTATCTCGCCGCCGTCATCGGCCTTTTTGTCGGCGTTCTGATCGGCATCACGACCGATTACTTCACGGATGATTCCAAAAAACCCGTCCGGAAGACTGCGAAGGCAAGTGAAACCGGACCTGCCTTCACGATTATTACCGGTATCAGTTATGGGTTCCTCTCCGTTTTGCCAGCGATGATTGGCATTGCGATTTCGGCTCTCGCCGCCTTTCTGCTCTGCGCTCCGCTTGGCGGTGCCATCGGCACGGCCGACTATAGCCTTTATGGCATGTTCGGCATCTCGATGGCTGCCGTCGGCATGCTTTCGATCGTCGGCATGATCATTTCGAACGATGCCTATGGTCCGATCGTCGATAATGCCCGCGGTCTTGCGGAAATGGGCGGCCTCGGCGAAAAAGTCATCGAAGTCACCGATAAACTCGACTCAGCTGGCAATACCGTCAAAGCCGTCACGAAGGGCTTTGCGATCGGAGCTGCCGGTCTCACGGTCATTTCCCTGCTTGGAGCTTTCATGAGCGAGGTCAACTCCCGCATTATTGAAGGCGGATTGAGCGAAACCCCTCTCACTGGTTTTGACATCATGGATCCGCGCGTCTTCTTCGGAATGTTGATTGGGGCGGCGGTTCCCGCCGTTTTCAGTGCCCTTCTAATGCTCGGGGTCGGCCGTAACGCCGAACGGATGGTCAAAGAGATCCATCGTCAGTTCAACGATATTCCCGGCTTGAAAGAGGGCTTGGAAGGCGTCGTTCCCGAATACGATAAATGCATCGAGATCGCCACGGACGGCGCGCTCAAGGAATTGATTCCCGCCGGACTCTTCACGATTGTCATCACGATCGTCGTCGGCATCGTCGGCGGCGTCAATGCGATCGGCGGATTTCTCGCCGGCAACATCGTGGCCGGATTGTTGCTTGCCCTGTTCATGTCGAACTCGGGTGGCCTTTGGGATAACGGGAAGAAATACATCGAAGCCGGCAATCATGGCGGAAAAGGTTCTCCGGCGCACAAGGCCGCCGTCATCGGCGATACCGTCGGCGATCCTTTCAAGGATACCGCCGGACCGTCGATCAATACCCAGATCACCGTCGTCAGCCTCGTGGCATCCCTGCTTTCCTTCATCTTCCTCGCGTTCCACATTTTCTAATTTTCATTGCATCAGCCGCCTCTAGGGAGGCGGTTTTCTTTTTCTCTAGAAAAGTGGATTGAATCAATGACTCCGTTGTGCTATAATTGTTTTTGGAATGCATTTTTGGAATACTGCTTCAAAAAGGAGATCGACCGACCATGTATCTTGCCCTCACGTTATTCATCCTGACGTACATACTGTTGTTGTCGTTTTCCAAGTACCGCGCCCAAATCGCCGCCGGCTCCGCACTGCTGTTCATTCTCCTGAGCCTTGACCCGATCCGCACCCTCTTGGGAATCACGGAAACCTTCATGCCCCTCAACCAGATCTTCGGAAGCATCGAATGGAATGTCATTTTGATGATTTTCGGAACGATGGGGCTGGTGTCGCTCTTCATCGAATCGAAGATGCCGGCGCTGATGGCCGACAAACTCATCGACCGGGCCCCGAACGTCAAGTGGGCCATTGTCTCGCTTGCCGTCTTCGCCGGCGTCATCTCCGCCTTCATCGACAACGTCGCAACTGTGCTGATGGTCGCCCCGGTCGCCCTGACGATTGCGAAGAAACTAAAGATCAGTCCAGTACCATCGATCATCGCCATCGCTATCGCCTCCAACCTGGAAGGCGCGGCGACCCTCGTCGGCGATACCACCTCGATTCTGCTCGGCGGACACATGCACCTCGATTTCTTCGATTTCTTTTTCTATCTCGGACAACCATCGCTGTTCTGGATCAACCAGATCGGCCTAGCTGCCGCAATCCTGGTTTTGATTTTCGCGTTCCGCAAAGCCAAAGACCCGGTTTCGATCGAAGAAAAGACCGTCGTTACCGATTTCTTTCCGTCGTACCTGATGCTCGGCGTCATCGTTTTACTGATCATCGCTTCCTTCATCCCCGGAAAACCGGCGCTGACGAATGGCTATGTATGCGTCGGCCTGATGCTGGTCGGAATCATCCGCAAGATCATCGTCCGGCATGACCGCCATGCATTCCTTGCGACTGTCAAGGACGTCGACTTCTTTACCCTGCTGTTGCTTGCGAGCCTGTTCGTCATCGTCAAGTCGATTGAAAACGCCGGCGTCATCACCGCCATCAGCCAACTCATCTTCCGTCTCGCCGGCGGCAATATGTTCTTCATCTACAGCGTCATTCTTTGGGGATCGGTGTTATTGTCGGCCTTCATCGACAACATTCCCTTCGTCGCCACGATGCTGCCGGTCGTCGCCCTCATCGCCGGCAACGTCGCCGTTCAGGGCGGCCTTGATGCTGTAGCCAGCCAGCGCTTTGCCACTTTGCTCTACTTCGGTCTGCTCTGTGGTGCCACCCTCGGCGGAAATCTCACCCCGATCGGCGCTTCGGCCAATATCACGGGCATCGGCATCCTGCGCAAGGAAGGATACGTGGTCAAGACCTGGGATTTCATGAAGCTTGGCATCCCCTTCACGTTGGCCGCCGTCACTTCGGCCTATGTGCTCCTCTGGATCATCTGGGGATAACCCGTCAATAAATCAAGAGCCATCCTGTTGGACGGCTCTTTTCTTTATATCAGTTTTCGGGTGAAGATATCCTGGTCTTCCAGCAGCGCTTCGATCGTGTTCATGCCCAGACGGTGAAGCAGTTCGACGACGTAGGGATTGTCAATCGGTGTCGGGTAAAGTGCCTGTTCTGCATATGCGCGAACCTTGGTCGTGGCGACGCTGCGGTCGATCAGTGCCCGCGGTCCGCCGACGCATCCACCGGCACAACCCATGCCTTCGAGAAAATTGGCTTT
>CAZFHR010000013.1:0-16513 GCA_964519115.1 uncultured Candidatus Izemoplasmatales bacterium | reverse complement strand
ATAATAATCCCATTCCTTGATCCGCCAGGAAGATGCCTTGATCGCTTTCCGCGAATACTCGAAAAGCAGATGTTTTGCATATCCGGGATTGGCGAGGCTACCGCTTTCGTCAAACAGTTTTTGCTTGGTTTTGATTTCGTTTTGCATGTTGTCACCCTTTCCGAAAAAGATGTTCTGTTTATCTCAATTATACCCCGTTTCGTCATGGAAGGGCAAAAAAAAATTAGTCCGTGGGCTAATTTTTAATGGTCTCGGTGTTTTTCGATGCATTGTTCGGGACAAGCGCCCGGATGGCCGAAGGAGCAAACGGCAGAAACAGCAGGACGGCGGCGATCGCCATCATGAACAGCATATACACGAACCGACCGTTTTGCGTCAGAATGAACTGGAACGGATTGCCGGCGCCGGTGTTCAGAAACATCATGTCGGTGCCGAATATCGCGTTGGTGATCATCGCCATCACAGCAAAGCCGATGAGGGTAACATAGGCTCGCGGATAATCCTTGATGGTCGGCCGATATTCCTTGCCAAAAAGCAGGTAGAGGGAGAAAAAGATCATTGTCGCATGATACGTGAAACTGTGGTACGGCAGGATGTTGTCGACCGACAGTTCCCATCCGTAGGGGCCGCCGAGAACGGTCGCCGGGTATAGCAAAGTAATAAGTCCGGCCAGCATGCCGACCGCAAACGTGGTTGGCATGAAGAATTTCCGGAGCTTTCCTTTGCTAAAAGCGATGAGCGGCATCAGGTAGAGCGAGAAGCTGCAGAGCTGCATCGGAATGAAATACAACGGGAAATTTCCATAGACGACGAATGCATAGGTATACTTGATCGCTTCCAATACCAGTATGAAGATGGCAGTGATTTTCAGTACGCGCGAATGCTTGTGATTTTTCAGAACCAGAAACAGCACGAGCAACATGATTGCGATCATGATGAAGGCGATGATGGTGCCGACGATGTGTTTACTTCCGAAGACTTCCGGCGAAGCCGTTTCAAAGACGTAACGCTCCAAATTCAAGGTGAATCCCCCCATTTCATTAGTCATTATACCGCTCCGCGTCGAAAAAGACAACACCCAAAAGAAAGTCGGGCACTTTTGCCCGACTCATTGATGATAAAGTGCTTCTTTATGTGGGTACTCTTTTGGTGCGGATCAACAAGATCACGACCATCACAATCGTGTAGGCGAGGCAGCCGAAGAGGGCGACCAGGCTCAATGGCAGCTCATTCGCCGTGCCATAGCCGATGGAAGGCAACATCAGGATTCCGAAGAGCGGCAACGCCATCGTGATCGCGGTTCCCGAACCCAATACCAGTTCTTCTGCAACCGGGGTTTCCAGATTGCGATCCAACCCCTTGAGCAGGGCGATGCCGGTGGATGCGACGCCCGTCAGCATGCCATAAAGGGCGACAAAGTATTCGTCTTTATGTTGTGAATAAACCCTGTTGGTAATGAAGCGGGTGTAAAAGAACGTACTGATGCCCCCGATCGTGGAGACGACCAGCAACAGTTGCCAGTATTCGGCGAGAAAATCGACGGAAATCATCAGGACCGATCCGGCAATCATGAAGTTGAAGCACATCGAACTGATATTCGACAGCAAATAGTTGTTGGTGATGATTTCAACTTTCGGATTTTTCTTCTCAATGGCGTGAAGAATGACTTTGTACAACAGGGCATAGCCGATGCCAATGATGAAGTTGAAGCCTTCCAGCAGATTATAGACCGTTTGTCCGATCCCGCCGTTGGCTGGCTTAAGGATGATGTTGAAGACGTAGAGCGTCAGCCACACCAGCCCATAGATGATCGAGATGATGACGATCTGGACGGTCAGGCCGTCAAGGGCACTGACTTCTTTCACCGTGTCGATCTCGATGGTCGTTTTCTGAACGGACTTGTCTTCATATTGCGTCGGCTTGACAAGACCTTTTTTCCGGGCGATGTAATTGATGGCGAAGACGCCGACGATGCCACCCCAAAGGAAGCCAAGGAACGCGTAGGAAGCGCCCAACGAAATGCCGTTGCCACCAAGCATGTCGCCCCACATTCTCCCGAAACTGATCGCCAGACCGGGGCCTTGGCCGAATCCGAGCGGCAGCAACATGCCGGCACCGACGAACTTGTCGCTCCAGAACAGCAGGATGAGCAGAATGCCGATGAAACCCTGCAAAGCATAGGTGCTGGTGATGATCATGCCGGTGGACCAGAGTTTTCGCTTTGCCTTGTTTGCCTTGTTCGTATTTTTAAGGGAAAGCGAAATGAAGCCCAGCGCCAGGGCGTGATAGACGATGGCCTCCACAACAGTCCGGTCGATCGGCAAAACGGTCGGGAAGATGAGCGAGAACGCCAAGCCGACGATGCCACCCATCAATGCCGTTGGAATGACGACGCGGTTGATCAGCGGTACCCAGGTTTTGAGGATTTTACCGACGAAGAGCAGAATCCCAATCAAAATCAGATAAATCAATACATTCCACTTTTCCATATCATGCGACTCCTTTTATCCAGTTTATGGCATCAAAAAACAACATTGGATCCTTGAATTTGAAGAAATAGGTTTTTTTCCCAACGTCAAAAGACAATTCGTCTTTGCGCGTCAGTACGAGTCCGGCAATTTCTTCGACCGGAATGTCGTAACGGCGGCGCTTGTTCCAAATTCTCAGGACGCTATTCCAAAGCGAGATCGACATATGCCCCAGTTTGCTTTTCCGGTAGGATGCCGTATCGACGTCATACATATCGCCAAGCGAGTGGATTTGGGTCTTGACGATTGCCGGCAGAAGCGTTTTTTGATATTCGTCCCAGGCTACCAGATTGTCAAACGCCAGGCCTTCCAGCAGACTGTATTCGTTGAAATGGGCGATTTCGCCGCATTTCGAGCAATGGATTGCGGAGCCTTTTGTGAAGATCGTCTGCCAACTGCCACACCGGGGACATCCATAGATGAAGCGGTTCAATCCCTTGGCGCGATGGCGGCCAACGTAGCGTTCATGCACTTCCCGATTCCAGTCGAAATCATTGAATTTCAGCTCTTCCACAAGTCGGGATTCGATTTCTTCATTGGACTTTTCCGCCAGTTCTTCCGCTTGGAACAGCGTGTAGAAATGCATGTCGAACAAGCCCTTGGGAATGCCTTTGTCAGACCATCGAGGCCGGCTCAGATAACCGCCGTGCGTCTTGCAGACGACGACGTCCTTTTTCATCTTCTTCAGGAATTTGCCCGTACCAGGCATGATTGGGCTTTCCTTGCCGAAATAGGAAGAATTGCCTTCGGGGAACAGCATGACGCCCCGTCCGCTTTTCAGGGTCTCCATGATGGCGCGGATGGTGGTGACGTCCATCTGACCTTTGCGCTTCGGAATCGATGTGATGATTTTCGTCAGCACGATCTTCATGAAGGTGCTAGTGAACACGAAAGAGTTGATGACGGGGAACGGATATTTGTCAAGCGGCAGCACCGTGATCTGTCCGTCCAGCAGGCAGGAATGGTTGCCGATCAAGATGTACGGATCCTGACGCATGGGATCAAAATCGGTGAAGCGATAGCGAAAACGGTAACGGGAGTTGAGAAATCCTGACAATAGACCGTGCAAAAACCGTTCCCTCGGCGTCATGCGACTTCACCTCTCCATCTTTACCGAATCATTATAGCATACGCAATCCCCCGATGTCGGGATAATCCGCTGATTTTCTATCGATTTTACAAAAAAACCTTAAGTTGAAAATGCTTGGGTTTGTGTTTTTTGGTCCAGAATACTTATCGAGTAAACGATAATACTAGTTGGTAAGAAACGCAACAGTGACATGTCACATAATGGAAATCGTCATCTTCTACTGCTCCGTCCAGTGCGGTTCCGTTAGGGTTGATTCAGCATTGAGAATGGAAATTATCCGCTTTATCGCCTCCGGGGTTCGGGAGTACCGACGATTCATCGCGGGTAGTTGTGCCACCCGTCCATTTGGTATATAATGAATACAGATGTCAAGATCCATCAGGAGGCAACCATGAACGAAATACCCAAAGCCGTCAGAAAATCAATCCAGACGATGCAGAAAGGCGAGATCACCGAGCATTTCGTCTATCTGAACATCGCCAAGAATATGAAGAACCCGGAGAACAAGAAAATTCTGATCAACATCGCGAATCAGGAAAAAGCGCATTATGAAATCTGGACGAAATATTTGGGTGAACCCGCCACACCCAACAAGTTTCGAATCGCCTGGTTTACGTTTTTGAGCCGCCTGCTCGGTTACACGTTCGCCTTGAAATTGATGGAAAAAGGCGAGGATGCGGCCAAAAACACGTATGAGGAAATTGCAAAGCACATCGGGGAAGAAGCGACGAAGATTGCTCAGGAAGAACACATCCACGAAACCGAACTCATCAGCATGCTGGACGAGGAGCGCCTCAACTATGTCGGATCAATGGTTCTCGGTCTCAACGATGCGCTCGTCGAACTTACCGGGGCGCTCGCCGGCCTGACGCTGGCGCTGCAGTCGCGGACCGACCTCATCAGTCTTTCCGGACTGATCACCGGCATCGCCGCCAGCTTCTCGATGGCCGCAAGCCAGTATCTGTCGGCCAAAGCCGACAACAACCCCAATGCGTTGAAATCGGCGCTCTATACCGGCGTTGCCTATATCATCACCGTCGCCATCCTGATCGCTCCGTACCTGCTCATCAAGAATCAGCCGTTCGTCTCCCTCGGCACGATGCTCGGGTGCGCCGTCCTGATCATCTTCTTCTTCAACTATTATATTTCGGTCGCGAAAGGTTACAATTTCAAGAAACGCTTCTTTTCGATGGCCTCCATCAGTCTCGGCGTAGCAGCCTTCTCCTTTGGTATCGGCTTCCTCGTGAAACTCGTGCTTCATATCGACGTTTGACTGTTCGCTTAAGCAAAAAAGGTCGCAGACGACTGCGACCTTTTTGTTTGGACAATAAACCAGTTTTTCGCCGATCAATCAGCGCCGCCGGCGAAACCCGAACCCGCCTGAGGATCCGCCGCCACCGAGATTCTTGACAAATCCGCCAGCGAGGCCGAAACAGAGGATTCCGACGACAAGCGAGCTGATCATCGATCCAAGATCAGCGTAAGGCGACAGCAGGTACACGAAGAAATTCATCGACACGTCGGCGTCGTACATGCTTTCGGAATAATAGACTTCATAATCGATGTCATAATCGTCAAGATCCCAGATGAGGTTCGTATTATAGACATCGTGATAGACGCCTTCAAGGATGCGGAAATAAACTTCCATGATCCGCTTTTCCGTTTCATAAGCGCCGATATCAGCAGCGAACAGATCAGCGTCATCCAGATACTGATCGAAATCGTAGGCAAACGCATACCCCTCGACGTGATAGCCCGCTTCGACCTGGGCATCGACGAGTACCGGCCCGATTTCGCTTTCTTCATAAAGGAGCATCAGTAGAATGCCCATGTCGTTCTTGCCGATTTTCCATTGCCGGAACAGATCGGTGCGGTTATAATCGGCCGACGTCTGTCCTTCTTCAAGCAAGAATGTCGCAACGACGATCTGCGCGCCTCCGTCTTCCAGTTCTTCCGTATCCGCAAACAGCGCTTCGCCTTCGTTGACGATGTACAGTTCCGCCGCGCCCGAAAGGGCATCGGCGAAATCATTCAAATAATAGGCGTCGGTCGGCCGCGGGTATTCTTCTTTGGAACATCGGCCGACGAGAAAGACGATGCCGGCGGCCAATAAAACGAGGATGATGAGGCTTTTTACCTTAGTCATTGAAATCGACGACGGGAATCTCATCGGCGCCGTCGTTCATCTTCCAGTACGGATACGCATCGGCGAATCCGAACAGCGAAGCATACAGGACTTTCGGAAACTGCCGAACGGCGGCGTTGTATTCCTGCACCGCCTCGTTGTAGTCGTGCCGGGCGACCGCCAACAATCCCTCGGTCAGCTCAATGTCCCCCAAGAGTTGGTAATAAGCCGCAGCCGCTGTGATGGCGGGATTGTCCTCGACGCTCATGTAAGCGACGAAATCGGCGAGCGCCGTCGCCTCGGCGGCATCGGCGGCGATCATGTCAGCCTCGCTTCCCGAAGCGATGGCGTTATCGTAGAGTCCGCGAGCGGCAGTGATCATATTATAAAGACTGGCTTCATGTTCCTGAAGTCCGGCAACAGCGGCGATCATGCCGGTGAGCATGTCATGCCGTTCCTGCAGGCGGATTTCGATTGTCGATTTGGCTTCGCTGATCGTTTCATCGTTATCGACGAGCGAATTGTAGCCGGTGATGACGCTGATGGTGATCAAGATTAAAAGAAGACCTATGACCGACAAAGCAATGGCAATTCCACGTTTCATGTTGTTTCTCCCCCTGAATGGTGCGCTCCCGACGAGGGGACGCGCGGATGATGGAACAAAAACAATGCTATATTATATTTATCACATTCGCCCGCAATTGACAAGGTACATGCTGGACTTTTCGTAAAATCCGGCATCGCTGCGGGAAAATAAAACGGCCGCGGATTTCCGCGAGCCGTTATTCTGTTTGAATGGTGTCAGTCGATTGCTTGCGAAACGTTCACCGTTACTGTGGCGGTATCTGTCACTCCCGCCGCATCCTCGATGCGATAGGAGAAACTGTCCTGTCCGTACCAGCCGGCATCCGGCGTATAGACGACGACATTGTTTTCCGTGTCGATGGAAACCGTTCCGTGATCCGGCAGGAAGCGGAAACTGATTACGATCAGATCGTCGCCGTCGGCATCGGTGTCATTGACGACGACGTTGATCGTCACGGCATTGTCCTGAGCGGTCGTCGCAAGATCGTCGCGGGCGATCGGCGCATCATTGACCGGGGTCACCGTGATGGTCACGGTAGCCGTCCTGGTATCGCCACCGGCGTTCTTGATCGTATACGTGAAAGAATCTTCCCCATGATAATTCGTATAAGGCGTATAACGAAGTCCGGTTCCGTATTTCACGACATAACCGTGCGATCCCTGCGTATAGGACTGGATCGTCAGCGAAGCGACGCTCTCGTCGGTGTCATTGACCAAAACCGAGACGGTGACCGGGGTTTCTTCGGTCGTGGTCGCGGCATCGGCGTTGGCGACAAATTCGATGCGGTTCGGAATCAGGGAAATGATGAGAATCGCGGCCGCGAACATCATGGTAACCGTGCCGAACGCGATGAGTAGCAGCCATCTAGGTCCTATTTTGCGCATATTGGGGAGTCCTCCGTGAAAAACCATCACCGAAAAGTATAGCATCATCGGCGCGAATTGTCAAAATCATCCGCGACAAATCGGTTTCTTCTGCTTTTTGGTTCATGAAAGACAAAAACGCCGCCCCCGAAGGGACGGCGTCGTCGTCAAGCGGTTTCTACTGTTCGGTAAATCAGCCCATGAAGCCGAAGTTGCCGAGAAATTCGTAAATGGCATCCTGCTGCGGGCCGGTAAGGCTGTTGGCATTGTAGGTCTTGATCGTCTCGACTTGCGTGAATACCGAGTCGATCATGCCGGTGATCATCGTTTCCATGCCGTTGACATCGTCGATGGTCATACCGCTGACCGTCAGGAAGTTCGGGGAAGCCAGATAATCGAATACGGCGGCGATGACGGCGGCGAGTTTGGTCGCATTGGTCGAGGTATACCAGGCGTCGAGATGGCCGGCGGCGAAGATGATCATCGCGTTCATATCATACAGTCCGTCATAATCGATATCGTTCTGATAGTCCGCTCCGAATTCGGCGACATTGTGATTATAAATCGTGGTCGTCAGCGTCTGGAGTGCACCGAAGACATCCTGCGTGACGACATAACTCGTCAGGCTGGCGATCAGGGCGAGCACGTTGGCGTCCTGGTCGGCGATGAGGGCGGTCAAATCGGTCTTAAGCGCCGTGATGACACTCGCTTGGGCGCCGGTCTGCTCCGCGAGGAGATCGACCGGAACAATGACCGCGAGCAAGTTGACGAGGGCGGTGACCTGAGCTTCGGTCAAAGTCGCTACCGTGGCGTTCAGCACGTTCGCAACTTCATCCATGACGGCGAAGGTCGCTTTTTGCTTCTCGTACTGATATTCGGTCTGATTGTCATACGAGACGTTGAGATAGCTGTTTTCAAACGTCGTTTCGCAATTGTCGTACGGGTATTCGCAGTAATACCAGTCGGTGTACTCACTGAATCCCTGCATGATGCCGATCCGGCGGAGGAGTTCACCGTCGCTGGCGACGATGTAGTCGAGCGCCTTGTTGCCTTGATCACTGAAAACGCCAAGGCCGGCATCGGCGAGTGCATAAGTCACACCGGAGAGGAGGTCTTCGATCATTGTGGCTTGTTCTACGTCCGCGCCTTGAGCGATGAGGATGGTACCGATCGAAGCGATGTTGGCTTCGAACAGGGCGGCCTTCTGGGCTTCCGTGAAGACGGCGTCCATCGCGTCGAACAGGGCGGTGTTGTCGTCCTGGAAGGAAGCGAACGCTTTGATGAAGAGGATGGCCATTTCGACTGAAGCTTGTTCGCCGCTTACGGCGGTGGAATCAAGAGCGAGCATCTCGTCGAGCCAGGCGGCGTCAATCGAGTCGAAGAAACGGACGACGATTTCGATGAAGATGTGGGTCGCATTGCCATATTCGTTGGCAAGATCTGCATTGGTGGTCGAAACCGATCCGGTCATCGCATTCTCAAAAATAGCGAGCATCTCGAAGACGAGGGTCAGGTCATCGGCGGACGGCAGATTATCGAGCAAGAGATTGACGATCTCGTCCTTGACGGCCATGATGTCGGCGCTGGTCGGAGCGGTCTGCGATTCGGCCAGAGCTTGGATGTTGGTAAGCAGTTCGTTCGTGATCTGGTCTTGGAGCGCCAGCAGATATTCGGCGACCGTGACGACCGTGACGACCATCTGTTCCTCATTATCCATGATGGCGGACTTGAGATCGCCCATCATGACGATCTGGTCTTCGATGTTGGCGATCTGACTCTGGACATATTCATTGGTGGGATCATCCGTAAGCCAGTCCTCATAATAAACGAGGTCTTCATTCAAGGATTCGATCTGTTGGTCGATCATATCCGGCAGCATCAGGATGAAGGCGCTGATGTAGGCCTCGTAATTATCGACCGCGGCGACGAGGGTGGTTAGTGCCGTGTTGAGCGCGACCACATCGCCACTAGAACCGCCCATGTCCTCCATGAAGGTCTGCAGCGCGGTGACGTTGGCTTCGAAATCATCGCCGGTCACGCCTTTGCGGACGAGTTCGGCGACGAATTCCGTCGGCATGTCCATGTCCATATCTTCCATGGCAGCCGTGATGGCGGCGATTTCCGCCGCGGGGTCAGCGATGTAGGCGACGCTCGCACTCATCGGTGAGTTGTCATAGCCCTGCGGGCCGACTGCGACGACTTGGAAAACGATGCCGTTTCCAGTCAAACTGGTGAAATTATAGGATGTCGTATTGACCGTGCTCACCAAGACGCCATCGGCGTATACTTGATATTGGCTGACGCCGGTCACGGCGCTCCAGGACAGGATTTTTCCGGCAATGCTCAGGTTTTGCGGTGCCGCAACCTGTTCCGTTACATCGACTGGGCTCGTGGTGATCGTGACTTCGGCGCAGGCGACGACTCCAAAGACGGAAAACAACATGACAAACAAAATCAGTAATCTCTTTTTCATAGTATCCTCCTAATATTTTTTGATTTCTTCAACGATCCGCAAACGCCTCACCTTGAAGAAATATGACCCATATCCAATCAGAAACACGAGGATGCCCCCGCCGACGCCGATCAGGGCGATCGGCCATTCGAGCGAAATCCGCTTGTAGTTGCGGAAGAGCAACATCAGTTCCGGCATCGCCGGGAAGAACAGGGCGATGTTGATGATGGCGGTGACCGCCGCGATCGCCGTCATGATGCCGGCTTCGGCTGCGAACATCCCATTCAGTTTGCTTCCGCTGACGCCAAGAACCATCAGGCGGGCATAATCGGCTTTCATCGCGTCGAAAACCAGGACGGCATTGTTGAGAATGACGATCATGAAGCAGAAGACGACCGCCCAGCCGATGATCGTAAGATAATTGGCGATGGACAGGTACATGTCCGTCACGTCGGCGATCACCTCGTCGGCATTGAAGAGAAAATACATATTGGTACTGTACCGTTTGACGATCGCCGTTGCGAAGGCTTCCCCGTCGGCTGCGTTCATCAGGAGCGCGTTGACAGGCGCAAGATCCGCATAAGCGTCGACGTTGACGAGATTCGTGATGGCGATGCTGTCATAATACGTATCGAGAAATCCGGCGACCGTAAAGGTCACGTCCGGCAGATCTTTGCTTATTTTGAGTTGGACTTCGTCTCCTTCCTTGACGCCATAAACTTTACCGATCGCAATCGGCAACAGGATATATGCCTTGGTCCGGTCGGCGAACAGCGTGCCGACGGAAGTATCGATTGAAAAAGAAAAATAGTCTCCCATTCGCTCAAAATCAAGCGAAATGAGATATTGTATGCGTTTTTCATATCCCCCCGACATGAACACCGCATTCCGGTAGAACGAACCTTCGTCGACCGATTCAGGCGCGAATTCGGTCATGATCTCCGTCCGCAGATCCTCATCATAGTCAAAGATGTTCGTTAGGACATAGTCGGCCGTGATCTGATTGCGGAATTCATCGGTCGCGATGATGATGAAATTGTTCAGCATCAGCGTAACGGCGATCACGATGATCGACATGGCGCCGACTTTCAAGGCGTTGTGCGCGACCTTATCGCCAGCGAGGTGCCTGGCCGTGAACAATCCGAACGTCGAATGGCTTTTCGTTTTCCGGGCCAGCCCGGCGATGGCGGTAAGCAGGGCGCTCATGCCGGCGAACGATGCCAAGAGAATGAGAAGAATTTCGGCCAATCGGAATATGGGTGACATCCACCAGCCGGTCAGGCGGTTGACGGCAATCAGTACGAGCGAAATGACAAACACCAGCGCGGGGGAAGTAACGGCTTCGGCCCGGCGATCAGAACTGAGCGCTATCGCCGCCTGCTGCTTCAGTTTCCTGAACCGGAAGAAGAGTTCGGCGAACAGGAAGAGCAAGAGCGATGCCACGGCGGCCAAGATCAGCCAGGGATTGAATGTCACCAATCCTTGGACGCCGATGACCGGTCCGGCTAATTGAAATAACGACCAGGACAGAAGCATTCCGATTGGAATGGCACCGGCCAGGATCAACGCAAATTCAAGCAGCCAGACGTGAAAGGCGAAGCGATCGGATCCACCGAGCGTCTTGATGACGCCGATCTGCGCCGTGAATTCCTTGAAGAGAATCGGGAAGACCGAGCGGAGCACGAGAATCAGGGCCAGAATCGCCATGACGCCGATGCCGGCGAAAATGGAGGCGTTGAATGATGCCATCCGGGCGATTTCCGTTTCATCGACGACTTTCGTGAAAACAAAGGATGAATAGGCGTCTTCGGCCAACAGGTCCGCCATCGCGGCATCGATGTCGACGCCGGAGGCGAGTGAGAAATAGACAGTATTGCCGAGGTTGCCGAGATTGTCGACGCCATAGACGATTTCGAGAAGTTCCGTTTTGTCAACGAATACCGTTTTATCCTTAAATAATCCGCGATCGGGTATGATCGCCTTGACGATATACCGGATCGGATCCCCACCGATGTAAAGGTCAAACCCGTCGCCGGGCGCTAGCTGATAGGCTGCCGCGAAAGAGTCGGGAATGACGGCTTCATAGGCGGCGAGGCTTGGAAGGTCGTAATCGATGACGTTTTCCATTTCCGCCACAGAGGATGCCATGACCTTGATGTAGTCCGTTCCCGCAGTTGTTTCAAGATATGCATAGATATTGAAGAAAGAAGCATAGAAGCGGAAATGATCGGCATATTTTTGCGTGATGATCCGCTTGTTGATGATCCGCGTCTGGGAATTGGCGTCGAAAGACATCACGAAGTCGACATCGAGATAGGTTTCCGTCTGTTGGAGCGTGAACATCTTGCGAAACGCGTCATCCAGGCAGAACCCTGTGACGACGAGCGCGGCGACGATCGTCATCGTGAAGAATACGACGAGCGAGCGGCCGATGTTGCCGACGATATTGCGGAACGCGAATCGGAGTTTGAAGCTAAACGTCGAGGCGGACATCTTTGACCACCCTGCCGTCGGACAACTTCACGTTGCGGTTGCAGTATTTCAGAAAATCTTCGCTATGGGTGACCAGAACGACCGTCTTGTTGTGATCGGCGTTGAGCGAATGGAGGATTTTCATGATTTCGCCCGCATTCTCAGAATCGAGGTTGCCGGTCGGCTCGTCGGCGAAGATGATGTCGGGATCGTTCACGAGCGCCCGGGCGATGGCGACGCGCTGTTGCATCCCGCCGGACAGTTCGTTGGGAAAAGCGCTTTGCCGGTCGAGCATGCCGACCATATCGAGAACCTTGTCGATCCGCTCTCCGTCCTTGTTGCCGGCGATAATGGCGGCGAGCAGGACGTTTTCATGAACGGTCAGGTTGGGGATGAGATTATAGAACTGGAACACGAACCCGATCCGGTTGCGCCGAAACTCGGCCAACTCGCGATCGCTATACTGCGTCGTTGTTTTTCCAAACAGGGACACCGTTCCCGCCGTCGGCTTTTCCAGCCCGCTTAGCACGTAGAGAAGCGTTGTCTTGCCGCTGCCGGAAGCACCGGTGATGCCGACGAAATCATTCGAATCGATCGATAAATCAATGTTTTTCAGGACATTGATGGTTACTTTGGCATTGCCGTAATCCTTGATCAATCCGACGCAAGCGATCCGTTCCATGAGTATCACCAGTGGATGCGACATTCTCCCGCTGGCGTTTACGAAAAAACAACGGGAATCGTAGTTGGTTTTAGTATATCATCTTTTGCTTTGGTTTTCAACGTCACTGCTCGACTTTTCCATCAATTAAGCAAAAATCAAACGTCGTTTCTTCACGAAAGGAGACGTTTGATTATTAAATGCAATTTAATAAGGATTCAATATCTGCGCGATGATTCTATTTTCGGTCACGGTTTTGGTTGGAAGCGTGAGGTAAAATGGCGGAGAACGGGCGACTCATAGGTGAATTCGAGGCCTTTCAGCGTTTTACCCCGTTCGGCGACGGCGATGAGGCAGTCGGCGACAAAATCAAGGTGCTGGAATGTATAGGTGCGGCGTGGTATCGTCAGCCGCAGCAATTCCAGTTCCGCTTTACGGTTTGTTCCCGTATCGGGGTCGCGGCCCAGCAACAATGAACCGATTTCGACGCCGCGGACGCCGCCTTCGAGATAAAGCGCATTGCACACGGACAGGGCCGGAAACTGATCGAAGGGAATCTGCGGACATAATTTCCCGCAATCGACAAAGACGGCGTGTCCCCCGGTCGGGAACTGGATCGGAACACCGGCAGCGAGCAATCGGTCACCCAAATAGCGGACTTCATCGATCCGGTAGCGGAGATAGTCTTCTTCCAACGCTTCTTCGAGCCCGACCGCCATCGCTTCCATGTCGCGGCCGGCGAGGCCGCCATAGGTCGGAAATCCTTCCATCGGTACGATCCGGGTCTGACAGCGACGGAACAGTTCGGCGTCGTCGCGGATGGCGATCAGGCCGCCGATGTTGACGAGGCCGTCTTTTTTGGCGCTCATGAGGAAGACATCAGCACAGTCGAACTGCTCCCTGGCGATCTGCCGGATTGAAACATCGGCATATCCGGGTTCGCGGATCTTGATGAAAAAGGCGTTTTCTGCGTAGCGGGCGCCATCGATGATCGTCCTGATCCCAAATCGCCGGGCGATCGCCTGCACCGCCCGCATATTTTCGAGCGACACCGGCTGGCCGCCGACGGCATTATTGGTGATCGTCATGATGATGCCGGCGATGTTTTCGGGACCATGTTCGCGGATCGTCGCTTCAAGTTTTGCCAAATCGAAATTACCCTTGAAAGGATGGTAGGCCGATGTGTCAAAGCAGGCATCGAGCGCTGTATCAATGGCACGCGCGCCGGCAATTTCGACATGGGCACGGGTCGTATCAAAATGAGTGTTGGAGATGAAAATCATACCCGGATGTTGGATCATTTCCGGAATCGCGACCTGTTCGGCGCCGCGTCCCTGATGGGCGGGCATGACATATCGGTAGCCCGTGATTTTGCGTACGACGGCTTCCAATCGGTAGAAACTCGAAGATCCCGCATAGGATTCGTCGCCCATCATCAGGGCAGCCCACTGAAAATGGCTCATAGCCCCGGTGCCGGAATCGGTCAGAAGATCGATGAAAACATCTTCGCTTCTTAATTGGAAGACGTTATAGCCGGCTTCGGTGAGGCGCTTCTCACGATCTTCGCGACGTATCGAATGAATGGGTTCGATCATTTTGATTTTATAGGGCGGAATGGCGTATTTCGGATTTCCCATGTCTGAGTCCCTCCTGATAGGCTACCTTTCTTTATATCACAAATCGGCTACGAAGAAAAGCAATGCCGGTGAAAGCGGGATGAAAGTATTGCGACGCGCTTTCACCGGCCATGATAAATTTTGACGATGAAAGGTTCTTTCACCGACATTATGCATCAAAGTTGGCTTTTGACCTTTTCGAATTGTGATATCATAAGGTGAAACGAAGAAAGGGGTGCAATGATGTTCAAGAATCCAAAATTGAATGATTGGATCACCGCTTCCGTTGATTTGTGCCGTCCGGACAAAGTCGTCTGGTGGCATGGAACCCCCGCACAGTACGAGGATTTGATGGAAACGATGGTAACGAAGGGGACCGCCATCCGACTCAATCAAAAGAAGCGTCCCGGCTGTTATCTTTTCCGCAGCCATCCTTCCGATGTCGCCCGCGTTGAAAACCGGACGTTCATCGCCTCGAAAAAGATGACCGATGCCGGGCCGACGAACAACTGGATCGAACCAGAACGGCTCAAAGCAATCATGACCGATCTCTATCGCGGTTCGATGGCCGGCCGGACGATGTACGTGATTCCATATTCGATGGGACCGATCGGATCCACCTTTGCCAAAATCGGGATCTTGCTGACGGACAGCCCCTATGTCGCCGTGAATATGCAAATCATGACGCGGACGGGCGATTTGGTGCTGGCGGCCCTTGGTGAGAATGGTGATTTCGTACCCTGCCTACATTCTATCGGCTATCCGCTCGCTCCCGGCATGATCGATCCGGCATGGCCCTGCGCGCCGATCGAGAAAAAATACATCAGTCATTTCCCGGATGAACGGCTCATCTGGTCTTTCGGCTCTGGATATGGTGGAAATGCCTTGCTGGGAAAGAAATGTTTCGCACTGCGGATCGCTTCAGTGCAGGCGCGCGATGAAGGCTGGCTCGCCGAGCATATGCTCATCTTGAAACTGACGTCGCCGGAAGGCAAAGTCAAATACATTACCGGCGCTTTCCCTTCCGCTTGCGGAAAAACCAATCTTGCAATGTTGGTCCCGACGATTCCCGGCTGGCGTGTCGAGACCGTCGGCGATGACATCGCCTGGATGCGTTTCGGAACGGACGGCCGTCTTTATGCCGTCAATCCCGAAGCGGGTTTCTTCGGCGTCGCTCCCGGCACTTCCATAAAAACGAATCCGAGTGCAATGCGGGCGATCGAAAAAAATACCTTGTTTACGAACGTCGCCCTCACGGACGAAGGGGATGTCTGGTGGGAAGGAATCGGAACCAATCCACCCGCTCATCTGATCGATTGGCGCGGAGAAGACTGGACGCCTGAAAACAAACTGCCCGCGGCTCATCCCAATGCCCGGTTTACCGCCCCGGCCTCCCAATGTCCGGTCATTGCTCTGGAATGGGAAAATCCGGAAGGCGTTCCCATCAGCGCCATCCTGATCGGCGGTCGCCGGCCTTCGACGGTCCCGCTCGTTCATGAAAGTTACAGTTGGCAACACGGCATCTTCATGGGCTCGATCATGGGTTCGGAAATACCCGCCGCAACCATATCCGATCAAATCGGTCAAGTCCGTCGTGATCCGTTCGCGATGCTGCCTTTCATTGGTTATCATGCCGGAGATTATCTCCAGCATTGGCTAGATGTCGGCGCCGCCCACGATGTAGACAAGCTTCCGAAGATCTATTACGTGAATTGGTTCCGGAAAAACGCCGGCGGTCAGTATCTCTGGCCGGGATATGGGGAAAACAGCCGGGTTCTGAAATGGATCTTTGAACGGTCCGAAGGCATCGCCGGTGCTATCGATACTCCGATCGGTCGGATGCCGCGACCGCAGGACCTGGACCTGTCCGGTCTTGATGTTGATGACGATACGATCGCTGAATTGCTATCGATCGACCGCCAATCCTGGCAAAAGGAAACAGCGGCGATCGAACAGTATTATGAAAGATTTGGGGACCGGCTTCCCGCCGGCCTAAAGACCGAACTCGGCCAGCTCAAGAAACGTCTTCAATAAATGCCAGAAAAAAGGATCGGTTTCGCCATTTTAAAATATACCCTGTAAAGCGTACACCTTGAAAAAGGACCTTTACAGGGTATTTT
>CAZFHR010000012.1:0-17109 GCA_964519115.1 uncultured Candidatus Izemoplasmatales bacterium | reverse complement strand
AAGGATGATGATGCCAGCAAAAACCATGATGATCACCCGCAGACCTTTTTCCTTCAATCGCCAAGTCTCCGGCTTTTGAAACATGATCACTTTGGCCAACGTCGCGCTCATGATCAAGATGAAAATTCCACACATCATCAATATGATGCCAAATCCCATTTGAATTCCTCCCCTTTTCTCCGATGCTCAGTCCATATCATAGAAACTATTGTCGCAGCAGTTTCACTTTACACCCAGATGCAAATACTGTCAAGATGATTAAGGGAAATGGCTACGATGAAAGGTAATCGGTGATCAAAGGTGTCTTTTGCGATGTCGTTCCGTTACAAAACAAAGAAGAAAAAAGACATATTCATTGGTTTCCCAATCAATATGTCTTGGTGTCACTTTGTTTCGGTTACGCGCTTCGCATGATCAATCAAAGTGCCTTTACTGGATCTGCCCCGCCATCATTTTGGTAACCATTTTGATGGCCGATTTGGGGCTCAGTTTGTACATGAAATGCATCATCTTCGAATCGCTGCCGGCAAACACCTGGAAGCGGTTCTTTTCCATTCCGTCCAAAATGATCTGGGCGGCTTTCGCCGGTGCCAGCATCTTCATGGCGGGTTTCGCATCGGTTGTCGTCGGCGTGCTCATCTTCACGCCGGAATTCTTCGCGATGTCGGTTGCGACCGCGCCGGGGAAAACGATGGTGACATGGACGTTGGTGCCGCTCAGTTCGGCATAAAGGCCTTCCGTCATCAGCTTGATGGCGGCTTTTGATGCACCATAGATGGACTGTCCGGGGAAGGGGAAGAATCCGCCCATGCTCGAGACGTTCAGAATGTGCCCTTCGGGCCGCGTGAGCAGATGCGGCAGAAACGCTTTGACCATATAGAGCGAACCATAGAAGTTCACGTTCATGATCTTGTTGATCTTGGCGTAATCCAGATCGTTGATCTTGATGAAGGGCTGGATAATGCCGGCATTGTTGATGAGGCCATCGACGGTGACGTATTTCTCGATGATTTCCTTCGCTGTTGCCACGACCGCTTCCGGTTTGGAAATGTCGCATATATGAACTGAACATTTTGCCGCGTTGTTCGCAATCTTAGCCGTTTCATCCAGTCTTTCCTTATTGATGTCGATTGCAGCGACGCTCGCACCGTTTGCAATCAGCTGCAGAACGAGTTCTCTTCCGACCCCGCCGCCTGCTCCTGTGACTACTATGACTTTGCCATTGACTTTCATTCGTCATCGCTCCTTTGATTGATGTGTAGAATGTCTTTTGTTAATTTTATTCTAGGGTCATTCGCCCACTCCGTCAAGCGAAGTGCATATATATCATAAAAAACGCCGATTATTCGAGTAAAGCGTGGATAAAGTCGGAAATGGACCGGCGTCGTTACGCTCATCATGATCCGAAAGAATTCCTGGAATCAAAAGAAAAAGACTTATTCGTTCGGTTATCGCCGATGAATATGTCTTTATTGCTATTGGCATTACCAAGGCATTAATCCTATTCTGCTTCCAGATCGATCTGCTCAATGCTTTTTTCCTGATAACTGTGGGCGACGTAATTGATATGGTCGCCGACGCGTTCGAGATTGGAGACGAAGTTGATGTAGACCGCGCTGTTGTTGGGGCTGCAGGTCCCTTCGTTGAGGCGCTTGACGTGATCGTCGAGCATCTGGTTGCGTTTGATGTCCACCTGATCTTCGATTTTCTCGATTTCGGGTAAGAGCGAGAGATTTTTGTTCATGAACAGATCGATCGTCAGCCGGAACTCGTTCGCAAGCAGCTGATACATCTCATTCAGGTCGATCTGGACGGCCTGAGAAAACTCCAGGTGCATTTCGATGCTTTTGCGCGTGTATTTCAAGACATTGTCGCTGATTTCGGCGATCCGGATGAAGTCGCCCAGGGCATGGTGCAGCCGCGACACCATCTGCTCGTCTTCAAAAGCCACGTCGCTTGCGGACACCTTGATCAGATACCCGGTGATTTCCCGATCGAGTTGCTCGACGGCGAGAATTTTCTTCCGGATTTCCTCGGCGACGAGGATATCCTGATCGTTGAATGCCCGAATCGCATCCTTCAGCGATTCCATCGCCAGGGTGCCGAGCCTTCCCAATTCCTTGGTCAGCTGGCTGATGGCGAAGGCCGGCGTTTTCAGGAGGCGCTCATCAAAGAAGGTGACTGGCTGCGACGTTTTCCTGTCATGAATGACGAATCGGGACGCTTTGACGAACAGGGCCGTGAACGGCAGGAACAGCAGGGTGCAGAAAACGTTGAAGAAGGTATGGAACATGGCGAGTTGCGTCCCGGGGTGGACGAACCACCGCGACAGCGTATCGTTGGTAAATGTTGGCCACGCCACGAGGATGATGAAGACGACGACGGAGCCGAAGACGTTGAACATCAGATGGATGAAGGCGGCGCGCTTGCCGTTCGCAGTGGCGCCGATCGAGGAAAGCAAGGCGGTGACGCAGGTGCCGATGTTGGTGCCGAGGATGACGAACAGGACGGCGTTGCTGCCGCCCTGACCGATCAGCAGTCCGGCTCCCACCATCGAGATGAGGATGGTCGTGACGGCGGAGGAGGACTGGATGATGCCGGTCACGACGATCCCGACCAGCACCAATAAGAACGGGTTGTTGATCGAGGTCAGGACGTTCGTGATCACCGGGGATGACCGGAAGATGCTCATCGAGTTAGACATGATCGAAAGGCCGATGAAGACGAGACCAAGACCCGCCATGGCATAGAACATCGTTTTGGCCTTTTCGCGTTTGGCGATCAGCTCGCCGAAGATGCCGATGGCGGTCAGGAGCATGGCGTACGTCGTGATGTGGAAAGCCTGCAGGGCGACGATCTGGGCCGTGATCGTGGTGCCGATGTTGGCGCCCATGATGATCGTCGCGGCCTGGAAGAGGTTCATGACGCCGGCATTGACGAAGCCGACGACCATGACGGTCGTGACAGAGGAGGACTGAATGACGCAAGTAATGAGGGCGCCAATGCCGACGCCGACGACTTTATTGTTCGTCACTTTATTCAATAACCGTTTGAGTTTCTGGTTTGCGAGTTTCGCGACGCTTTCGGACAGGATCCGGAAGCCGACAAGGAAGGCCCCGAGGCCGGCCAGTAAAAAGATCACTGCAGACAAGTACTCATTCATGGATGCATCCTCCTAGTAAAATGATGATACTTTCCGAAACCATTATATCACCCCTTTGCCTTCTTTTTTCGGAATGTTTTTCATTCGGACGAGGAAATGAACCGATGTGTTTTTTCCTGGATTCTTTGGAAGCGTTTGAATGGCCATGTCCTTCATCGGTTTTCCATCAAACAGACTAATATCCAGACAGAACCGACAAAAAAAAGACATATTGCTGGCCTCCCAATCAATATGTCTTGAAATTCCTTGTATTCCTATTTTTTTTGGGGGACGAAAGTAACGATCATCAGGTTGGCAAAGTCGAAGAACCCGAGCCGGTGATAGATCGTGGCCGCCTTGGGATTTTCGAAGAACAGCACCGGCACGACGCCGCAATCGAGGAGATACCGGCAAAGCCTGGCTACGACGCTCGTCGCCAGCCCTCGTTCCCGATACTCCGGTAGCGTGAACACGCCGGCGATCATCGCCGCGTTGTGACTGATGGCCGAGGTGTTGGCGTTGGCGATGACGACACCATCTTTAACAACGATGAAATGGGTGGAAAAGCCTTCCGCCATCTTTTCCTTCAGCAAGGGGATCCGATCTTCGATCCTTTTCGAAATCAAAGAATGGAATTCCTTGATTTGGAACATCGACCGCAGGATACTCTCCGCATCCGCCGGATCGCCCATGCGGGCGGGAATGAGCGGGAAGGGCGGTTCGATCAACTGTCGCATCCGCGCCATCTTCATCGGCCGGATTTCACAGCCCGGCGGAATGAACGCTCGTAAATAGTCGAAACAGCGCGCCGAACAGTTGAGAAAGGCGCCGTCATACGAATGGATGAGCGCAAGCGCTTCTTCACGGTCGTAATCGTTCGTCTCGCTGTAGAGGTGGTAATTGCGATAATACCTCAGCAGGATGGTCTTCGGCATCGTTTGGAAATCCGCATTGATCCAGACGTCGATGAAATCGTGATCCAGTCCGTAAAATTCCAGATCACCGACGACGAAGAGATTCAGTTCGGGTTCTTTTCCCGCGAAGGTCAATATGCCTGGGAGATCTACGTTTTCCGCTTTCCGAAACATCGGCATAACCTCCATGATCGACTATTATCCTTTTTTTCCTGTCATATGCTCGATTTCGATTTCGACAACGGCCGTCTCGCTGATTTCCCGTTTGATATATTCGGTTGCCTTTTCGATATCCATATCGACATATTTCCGAATCAAAGCCATCAGGATCTCGGCCGTCGGGGAAATGACGGTGGCTTTGCCGAACACCAGAACGCTCTGATAATGGGTATTCAGCTGTTCACCGACGACTTCGACATGATCATAAACCGAAAAGGATACCTTGTCGTACTTGTTGATGTTATCGATCTTGTGTCCTTCTCTGGCACAGTGGAAATAGATTTTCCCCTGGAAATAGACGTAATTGACGACGACCGTATAGGGATACCCCTGATCGCCGATGGTTCCGAGAATGCCTTCTCTTCCCCGCTTGAGCAAAGCGATCGAATCCTCAGAAGTCATTTGTTTGTCGATTCTTCGTAACGGCCTGAACATTCGTAATATCTCCCTCATTGGACAAAGTGGTTTGCTCTGTGCAAAGTGCGTCATCGTATCTTGACATCATGGATCCGTGATTGTCGACTCATGTCCGGACCAGGTCATGTGATTTTGATCAGAAATGTTTTCCAAGAAATGTCTAGAAACGCCTATTCATTGAATTCTATTCGCGGATTAAAATAGTACGTGATCAGAAACGTCAATTCGGTGGTAAAAAATGTCGGCATCCCGGCGGTATGCATCACCGATTCAATCGGGAGCGGCCAAAAATGATGCGATTGGTACGTGGGATTATAATTGACAGCGACATCCCCGATCAAGCTTGAGACAAAAACACAGTGCACCGTCATCGTATACCGGTCGACGACAAGATAGGCTTCTGTACTCGTTTCCACTTGCGCGGCGTAAGCGAGATATTGAGCATTGAAAGGGACGGCTTTTGAATTCTGCGAATTTTGATAGAAAGCATCCGAAAAGGTAAAAGAATAAGTTTCTAAGTCGTGTTCAGCCTGAATCTGAACGGGAATATGTGCCGCCAACGAGATGCCTGATTCGCCGCTCCAGGTTGCCGAGCATTGAAAATCAACAATCTTCGTCATGCCAATATTGGTGGTGATCAATCCATTCGTATTATTGACTATGGATTGGGAATCGATCACAACCCGAGAAGATGAAAAACTGGTAATATCTGCTGATTGAAAGGTGAACTTTCTCTGCACCTGAGGCCATTTATTCGTTGTATACAAGTCCCCCCAAGGCGTCGGACTGCGCAGATAGGCGTCATTCGGTGTTTTGCCAAAATAGGCGTTTACAGCCGATGTCAGGTTATGCAATCCCAACCCAAAGGTTTCGATTTCTGTATCAGAAATAACAGCGACAGCATTGCCGAAGATAGAGACCTGCGAATCTTCTTGTGTGTTGGTGACAGAAATATTGATACTGACGCCATAATCGGCCGCAAGTAATTCTTCTGAATCATCAGAAAGCGTATCAGAATTACACGCGATCAATACCAGACAAAATAAGGATAGTAACAAACAAGATAATGCGATCTTCTTCATAAAAATCTCTCCTCTGAATACGTTTGGCCATATGAAAAGCCACAAGTACGCTTTGATCCTTGCATCCTATGGATTTCAACACTTATACAGATGATATCACATTCATAATCCGTTTGATAGCAGACAATAAGAAATCCATAGGTTTTTGAATGCTTCATTCAACACATCCAGACGTAAAACACAAACAACGGCGAACGCTGGATTCGCCGTTGTTTGTGTCTTTATTGGATCGGTAGGATTTCAGCCATTACCGATCCTTGCATGATGATCTGAAAGAATATCACGTCATCGGGGTCGGCGTTCCTTCAATGTACTCCCATGTGCCGGCCCAGTAAACGGTGCAATTGCTTGAATTCCACGTTTCCGCCCAGCCTGCGGGCTTGCTGCTAAATTCAGTAAAAACTGTCAATGCCGAACATCCGTAAAATGCATTGAAATGGATCGTAGTGACGTGGATGGAAATTACGATATGCGTTAGTGCGGTACAATACGTGAAAGCGCTGAATTCAATGTATGCAAGGTTTTCCGAAAGCGTAATATTGGTCAACCCGGTGCAATAGCTAAATGTGTTTTCATAAATTTGGGTCACGCCGGAAGGAATTGTGATGCTCACGAGACTGGTGCAATGCTGGAATACTGAGGCGCCAAGATCCGTCAGACCTTCAGGAAGAACAATGGCGGTCAGTGACTCGCAGAAGGCGAAAGCATCATCCCAGATCATGGTCATGCCTTCCGGGAGCGTGATGGCGATCAATTGTGTACAGTGACCGAATGCGGCCTGCCCGAGTTCGGTCACAAGGTCCGGAATCGTAATGGCAGTCAGTCCGGTGCAGTATGCAAATGCCGAATCGCTGATGACGAGCAAATGATCGGGAAGCGTGATGGTGATCAAGCCGCTGCATTGATAAAACGCTTGAAATCCGATCTTCGTCATTCCTGCGGGGAGGGTTACCGACACGATTCCAGATTGGCCGGCGAAGGCTCTGTCCCCGAGTTCAAGAACCGGAAGGCCAAGATATCGATTCGGAATGATGATGGCACTCAACGAATCATAGTCCCCCGACACGACCCGATATCCGTCTTCCGTCATGTTTATTTCATACTCGATGCCGGCAGTTCCCCAATCAGCATAGAGCGTCAGGTTTTGCGAAGGCATCGTCGTGAAAACGAAATATTCGGTCAAGGATGCGTCCAAATACCATCCGGCGAAGGCGAAATCCGGTTTTTCAGGATCTGGCGGCGCCGCGACGATGGTGCCTGATAATTGCGTAATCGGGATTACCGACGATCCGCCGTTGCTTTCAAGTTGGATGGTGACCAAGACCGAGGCGGAAGATATCGTGGTCGTTGCCGTCGCGGTTGTCGCTTCTGTCGTCGTATCGTTTTCCGTCGAACTCATTGCTGTGGTCGCTGTCGTTATTGGGTTTGTCGTGGTCGCCTGGCAACCAGAAAGGCTCATGATAAGGATTAGAAATGAAAACACTAATAGCGCCTTGTTTTTCATATTTTTCTCCTGTTTTTTTGGGGTATCTTCATCATCAATGGCATTATAGCATGATTGTTTTTGCTTGAATAGGCCAATTTCGAAACGAAAGTCGGATTGCCAAAAAACCGGATAACCCAATGTAGAATCTGTGGTTCGGCGGTTTGTCCATCTTGGTACCCTTCCATAAAAAAGTTAAATCTTGATAAACTACATGATCACCTCTGTTATGGAAAATATCAAGCCATTTCATCATCGATTCCCAATAGGGATTTGACTAAATGGTGGGAGATGGACCTGTTTCCGATTTTATGTTTGGCTCCCGTGTTCCAACCAAATCCTCCTTTTCTATTATTTCATCCATACGATGACAGTGTTTATCAGAAAATCCCACGAAAGCCTGTTGTTTGCATGGAAAAAAGGGTATGATGGAATAGATGGTTACTCTACATAAAGGAGGATACTCATGAAAGAGACGTCTGTATTGAAACTTCGCCGCTTCAACATGCTGATGGGGGGGCTTCACCTGATTCAGGGAATCCTGATGCTGTTTCTGGCCACCACCGTCATTCAGAACATCGCCGAATTCAAACCCGTCATCACGCAGCTTTACATCTTCTACAACCCGCTGACCAGTTCCCTGGAGACCGCTTCCAAAGTACTGTTCACCCTGCCGTTTGGCATCCTCGTCGCGGTGTTCCTGCTGATCTCCGCCGTCGCCCATGCCCTCATCTCGCTGCCCAAAGGACTCAATGACCGCTATAATGCCGACCTGGAAAAAGGCATTAACAAATTCCGCTGGTTCGAATATGCCCTGAGTTCTTCCGTCATGATCGTTTTGATCGCTACGCTGTTCGGCGTCCATGACATCGCCTCTTTGCTGCTAATCTTTGTCGTCAATGCTTCGATGAACCTCTTCGGACTTCTGATGGAACAGTTGAATGCCGGCAAAGACAAGGGCAAACTGCGCTGGGGTCCGTTCATCTACGGATCGATCGCCGGCCTTACCCCCTGGGTCGTCATCCTGCTCTACATGTTCGGGACCGGCAACTTCTCCCAGGTTCCCTGGTTCGTCTGGGCAATCGTCGGGACCTACTTCTTCGCCTTCAATACGTTCCCGATCAACATGATTCTTCAGTATCTTAAAGTGGGAAAATGGAAAGATTACCTGTATGGCGAACGCACCTACATCGTCCTTTCCCTCGTCGCCAAATCGATTCTTGCCTGGCTGGTTCTGTTCGGCGCCATGCAACCATGATCTAGAACCATTCGCACAAATGACAAAAGGGACCGTATCGAAGCGGATGGGAAGTAATCCGGATCGATACGGTCCCTTTTCGTTCGTTCAGATGAGTTCGTCGTGAAGGAAAAGAATACCGGAGATGGCGCCACCGAACGCATAGAGGGCTTCCTCGTCTGCCGGGGTCAGATTGTCGATATCGATACCACGACATGCCCGAGCCGCTGCGATGATGTCGGCGACGATCGTCTCAGTGATTTCCTGACGTCCATCCCAATACCCCGCCTCGTTAACCGGGAGAAGATCTTCCTGACCGCGTTTCAAATCATAGTAGGCACCAATCACGGTGTACAGATCCGCTTCGTTCGCTTCCGTCATCAGCGCATCGTAATGTCCCGCGAAGTAGAGGAAGTAGCGATAGCGGCCATAGGAACGATCCATATCGTCGATAGAACAGTAATCCTCGCCATACTGATCGATCCAGTAATTGTTGATGGATTCGAACAGGTCGGCCATTCCGCCGTACACGTCGTTGTCGACGACGTAGGTTGCAATCCGCTGCAGCAGCGCGACGGCGGTTTCCCCATTTTCATCGAACGCATCCTGGAAAATGACCAGGAAAGCATCGACATCAGGAATCGCACCAGACGGCGATGCATTCCACATTTCCATCGGCAGAACGACGGTCAAGACTTCGATGAGATCGGCGACCTCTGCGGTCGTGAGCGAACCGATCGTCGCGTCAATCGCTGCGAAGAATTCGGCACGGAGTGCATAATCGTATTCCGTTACATTCGCATAAGTCTCAAAGGTGGCATCGTTATGCCAGGTTTCACCGTCATAGCTGATACCCCTGGCCACGATCGCCAGATACAGAACATTTTCATCGACATCGGCGAGATAATTCATCACCCGATCCAAAAACAGATTTTCGGTCGTATTTAGCTTCGCGTAGAGAGCCGGTGTGATCGCGTCATAGAAGGCGTTGATGGCCTCAACTTGATCCTCTGTCATGCCGGATTGTAAATACAGAGCATTCGAAATCGCGATCGCTTGCTGGAAAAGCAGATATTCCGTTTCGTCGTCGAGCGCAGCATCGGCTTCGGCCAAAAGGACGGCGTTCGTGCTCTTGAAGTCGCGATAATCGATGGCCAGTGCTTGGATTAGACGGGCTGGCAATAGCGGATCGTCACCATTTCCAGAACTGGCAAAATCCATCACTTCATTGAAAAGCGCATCGGCTTCCAGGAGGAATCGGAGCGACAGTTCGAGTTCGTACAGCGTCTGAGTCGCAAAGTCGTTGGCAAGCAGTTCGAAGGTAACTTCCGGATAATCCGCTTCGATCGCGGTGCCAACAAAAAGAAGCGACAAGCGATAATAGAGGGCAAGATCGTCGACGGAGGGCATCGTTTCCAGCAGCACGTTGACAATCTCGTTTTTCACGATGATGATTTCGGCGGGTTCGACCGCTCCCGATTCGATCAAAGCGAAGAAATGGTCAAGTGCGGTCACATTCAGCGCATCATAAACACTGATCATGTAATTGACAACGCTGGTCAGGGCCGCGATGAGCATGTCTTCATCAGCGAGGAGCAATGCCTCCATTTCCAGAAAGCTCGCTCGTTGCTCTTCCATGATGGCGATGGCCTCATCATACATCTGCTGTTCATAATAGGTGGTGGCTTCATCGCGGTACAGGGTATACATCTCGATGATCATGTCGATGGATTCAATCTGGGGGCCGAGTATATCGGTGGGCAGAATGTGGATGATGGCGCCGATCAGGGCCTCGCGGTGTTCAACGGTGGCGAGACAAACGCTAATCTGGTCGATGTCTAGGGTCGGACCGTACTCGATGAAGCTATTGAGGATCGGCTGGGCGGTTTCAACGACGGCAGCGAATTCGGAAGCGGGCATTCCGCGTCGCACCAGTTCCGATGCGAGTCCGGGAACCATCTCAAGTAATCCGACGTTTTCAAGCGCACCTTCAATCATAGCGATTTCCGCCGCCGCATCGGGAACGAAGGCGACACCGAGAGAGGATAGTGAGTTTAGCATGCCTGCGGAGCCTTGGGCGACAACCGTATAGATCGTGCGGGCGGCAGGGACGCCGACATCGTAGGTTGTAGCTGATACCGTACTCAGAAGGATGCCGTCAGCATAGACGGCATAAGTCGTGACACCGGCGACCGCCGTCCACGAGAGCAGACTTCCTTCCAGCGATAGTCCGGACGGGGTTGCGACGCGGTCCGATACCGCGGGATCAGGATTGACCGTAGTCACGGCCGTGGTCAACGTCGTGGTTGCTGTAGCCGCCGCGGTGGTCGTTGCTTCTTCACAAGCGATGACACTAAAGCCGGCTAAAACCGCAAAGAACAAACCAAGTAATTTTCTCATGAAATCCTCCAAAAAGATGTTTTCGTTCTTTATCATTTTACCATTATTTTCCTTTTATGCAACATCCTTGCGGGAAAAATCAAAGAAAATGAAAAAGGACTTATCATGATGGATAGGTCCTAATCCATAGAAATGATCGTCGGAAGCGGACTAGCACTTCTTCCAGTTAACAGATTCAGAAAATATAGTCAAAGAGTGTTACCATCAGATTTGCCAATCAAACCCCTAATCCCGCAAGTCCATATGCCGAGAAGAGAAGATATCCATAGAAGAATAATACGATGGATAATCCATATTTAATTATGGTAAACAACCTGATTTTTCCCTGGGAATATTTGCGGGCAAGAGCAATGTAAATCACTAAAAGCAATAGCGGCAGCAATAACAATCCATACCATAAAAGAATGGCTTCCGAAAGCGCACCCATGAAGCCCAAAGTTAATGCCATAAAATTTAAGGAAATGAAAACAGGTAAAAGGATGAGGGGAATGATCTCAGATCTTCTGCTATTTCGCATCATCCATTTGGGATTATCAAATACAACAGAGATGAGAAAAAAGATGCCCGGAGCAATGATCGTCGCAAAAAACTTCATATTCAGTCCGGTGTCATGGACCGTTTCATCATAATAATACAGGAACACGGATAATGTGAATAGCACACAATAAAGGCATAATGAAAGCCATAATGGCCCCTTTGATTTTCCCATACTACCCCTTTTATTCATCCTTCTAAATAGTATAAAACATTGCTTGGATCGCTTCGCATCCTCTGGTTGTGTACGCCCATGATAACATCGAGGGACCGCTGGCCAAATTCGAACCAATCCACTTCCCAGGAGCGGGCTTTTCATAGATACAACAATTCAAAGGAAACGGAGTAACAAGGCAATCTGCTTAGGCTTGCCTTTCAAGTTCTAAAGCCAAATAAAGGATAATGAGATCTTTTATTTTTCTCGGATTGTATCCGGTAATCTTCCATATTCGATTCAATCGATACTGAAGCGTGTTTTTGTGGATAAACAGCTCCTCACTGATTTTCATAATCGAGCCGTTATTCTTGATGTATGAAAAAACAATCTCGCTCGCGGCTTTTCTTTCCTCTTGGTTCAATTCTTTTAATATGGCATTCAAATAGGATTGTTTGCTCAGGTCGGAAAATCCAAAAAAGAGGAATTCAAGCGAGGATGGTTCAAATTGCTCAATCGTTCTCGACTCTTTGTTGACGCCGATCTTAATCACCATTTCTGCTTGTTTATAGGCGGTCCTTATTTGTCGAATATCTTCAAATTTTTCGGAGATGCCAATGGTGATGCCGATGCCGTATTTTTTTTCGATGTGCCTTTGAATGTTCTTCAAAGTCGCGACAAAGTCAACGTAGTTCTCTTGACTGGACAAAATCACAAACCGATTTTGAAATTTCACAATCAAATCCTTATAGTCAATCCGTTTTTCAATACTATTGTAGACGATATTCGTCAAATCAATATCTGTCGAGTCGAAGTGATCCAGTTCGCAGACAGCGAAGAACGAGAATATCGAAGGATTGTACCCCAGTTGATTCAACTTGAGGATGATGTTGTCAATTCTCACTTCATCATTGATGATCATTTCCATAATGATGCGGTTGTTTTCGCGTTTGAATTGTTTCTGAGTATTCAAATACTGTTCTTTAATCAGAATTTCCGACATCTTCGCCACAATCGTCGTTAATTTCAAAACCTCGTCAAACGCCCCGGTGACGGTGATGCCGACAATCGCCACCAAGTCATTTTCCAGGAATACCGGTAAATTTATTCCTTTTTTAGTTCCGAGGTATTCATTGTCTTCATAAATGATTAAGGGTTGTTTATTCTTAGCGACAATCGTCGCCCCTTCATGAAAACTTCCGACCCGATTCGGGTCGGAACTTGCGATGATGGTTCCCGTGGGATCGATAAAATTGATATCTTCCTTGATGACGCTTTTGAGTGTGTGAATGATCTGATTTGCTTGATTCTTATTAATTTCCATCTTCGGGTTTCGCCTTCCTTGCCAAAGAATAGTGTTAATCGCAATCCACATTCGCTTTCGTGGATTGATTCATATTTTATCATGAAAATCATGCATTGATGTCAACAAATCGAATTTCGATCAACTGCCTAAAGGATCCCGTCGCAAAAAACGAGTCGTTTATGCCGATCGGTGATGTCGTTCGTCATCGTCAGAAAACGAACGATGATTCGCGTTTCAATCCGGAATTCATCGGATTCGATGTTCGGTCTCGATATCAAAGAAAGCGATGTTATCACTGAAATTAAGTCTGATCGTATCGTTCGTTTTGATATTGAGAATACTCGTCACTACTTTCGCTGGCTCCTTGCCAATCTCGACATTGATGACCAGATGCGATCCTTGGGGCTCGATGATCAAGCATTTCACTTCGATGATGCCCTTGGGATCGACAACGAAATTCTCCGGCCTTACTGCCAAGATGATTTCCTTGTTTAAATACTTGCTTAATAGGGTCTTGGCAATTGGACCCTCCATTCTGTATTCAAAAGCGGGGTGTTTAATGGCCAGCTTCTTGTCGATTTCACAGACGAGAACCTTAAAGAAATTGGAAGGCGGAGAGCCGATGAATTTCGCTACGAACATGGTTTCGCTGTCATGATATATTTCAATCGGCGTTCCCACCTGTTCAATGACGCCCTGGTTCATGACAACAATTTTATCTGCCAGGCTCAGCGCTTCTGATTGGTCATGCGTGACGAAGATGGAGGTTGTGTGCAAATCCTGATGAATCTTCTTTAAATCCGTTCGCATTGAAACTCTGAGTTTTGCATCAAGATTTGATAACGGTTCATCCATCAGAAACAGTTTCGGTTTGATGGCGATCGCTCTGGCGACAGCGACTCTTTGTCTTTGACCGCCCGATAATTTGTTGGGGTATCGATTGAGATATTCGGTGATTTGCGTAATACTTGCGGCTTCCTTGACGGCGATGTCAATCGCTTCCTTCGACATTTTCCGCAACTTCAGCGCATAGGCGACATTATCGTAAACCGACATATGCGGCCACACCGCATAACTTTGAAAAATCATCGAAATATTCCGGTCTTTCGGTTCGTCCTTGACAATGGATACGCCATCCAAGTATATTTCTCCCGACGTCACCGTTTCTAGCCCGGCGATCATTCTCAAAGTCGTCGATTTCCCACACCCGGACGGACCCAAAAATACGACAAATTCGCCTTTTTCAATCTCTAAATTGAATTGATCGACGGCCAAGCCGTTTTTTCCATAGACTTTAGTCAGATTTTCTAATTTCAAATAGGACATACGATGCGCTTCCTTTCATTAACCCCACATTTTATTGACGTAATCTTTTGTCAGGAACGTAAAAATCAAAGCCGGTATTATCAACATGACTGCTCCCGAAGTTGCATAATGAAGCGAAGCGGAACCGCCCATGTTTTTATAGAGCAATAACGCCAAAGTTTGATTTTCATTGGTCAGCAATAACGATATGGCCGTATCGTTCCAAGCAGTGATGAAAGCAAACATCGAGGAAGCCGCAAAAGCTGGCAGTACCAATGGTAAAGTGATCTTTCTGAACGTCTGCGCTTTCGTCGCTCCGAATACGAGCGATGCTTCTTCGTATTCCTTATCAACACTCAGAAAAATGCTTTTTGTGATCCAGGCAGTCAACCCGATGTTCGGAATCGAATAAATAACCGCAAGCCCCAGCATCGAATCATACATCCCAAATCTTATCAACAGCACGGCCATCGGAACGGCGATGGAGATGGCGGGAAACATTCTGACAATCAAAACCCCTAGGCCGATCGCGTTTTTACCCTTGATTGCCGTTCTGGCAAGGGCATAACCGACACAGCCACCGATTGACATCGATATCAAGATGGTCAGTAGCGCCGCCGTAATACTATTCACCAACGCCTGACCGGCGCCGTCAAAGATGCTGAAAAACTTTGTATAATTAAGAAAAATAGTCTTGTTATAATGGAGGAATACCGGACTGCCAGATTCCCTGGCTACGGTAAAATCCGCTTCATACTCCTCGGCAGTCTTGTTGACGTTCAGATAGGTTCGGAAATAGGTCTGTACCTGTTTGAAGTCCGATAAGTAGTTCAGTTCTTTATACTCGCCGTTAAATGATTTTCTCGAAATGATGTAATACGAATGATCTTCATCCCACTCCACTTTGATATCATGGCCCAAACGTGGCAGTAACGGCTTGGGAAAGTCATTGACTTCCAGCTGAGAAGATAAGGAGACATTAACCAGATACGTCATCGGGACGATGACAATCGACGATATTAGGACGATCAATAAATAGAATATGACTTTGCGAATATGCTTATTCATTTGCGGACCGCCAATCTTTTCTGGATGTCAATTTGACAAATAACATCGCAACGATGCCGACAAAGGCGACAACGAACATGGAATAGGATACGGCGATCTTATAAGCGCTTGGATCATCCCGAAGCCGGTCGGTGAAGAATACGATTCTTTCTAATAAGAAGGGGACATTCCTGAAGCCGAAGATCATGACACTGATGAGCCAAACCTGAAGTCCTGCAATCAGCCTCAGAACCAAGGCGGAAATCAAAGTCGGTTTGATAATTGGAATCACGATATCCTTAATCGCCTGAAATCGGTTGGCGCCGAAAACCAGCGCCGCTTCACTGAATTCCTTATTATAGTTTTGTAGCCCTGCCAGGATAATGATCATGACCGAAGGTAGTACGGACCAGGAATCGATCAAAATGATTAGGAACACGGCCTGTAAATTCGAAGCTTGTTTCCAGATGATGGGGCCATCGACGATTCTCAAGACTTCTAAGAAATGCTGAATGCCTGTGGATGCCAACATCGAATTAATCCATCCGCTTTGAACCAGCCCGGTGTTCCATAAAATCCCCACGGCCGAAGGCGGTATCGCCATCGGTATCAACATAATGAAAAGGAATATTTTCGATCCTTTGAAATTTCTGTTTATGAGTAATGCCAGCAACAACGCAATCACAAATTGGATGACCAAGGAAACAAAAGCGAAAATAGCGGTATTTCTAAATGCTTGCACAAACAACGGATCCGCAAACATATTCCGGAAATTCTCAAATGAGAGGCCACCATCGATGGCAGTGATGCTATCGAAAAACGACATCATTACAGGGATGAACCAAAACAATAGATAAAAGAACACCGCTGGAACCAAGAATAAATAAGGTGTTTTAAAGATCGACTTATTCTTAACCGGATTTGACATGCCATTCACATCGCTTTCATTTTGAAAAAGTCTTGAGACAAAACTCTGATAAGAGCGTCGAATGAATCACGTACAGAGGTGTGGCAAAGATTCAGAAGAATCGGTTCGGTTTTTCACATGCATGGATGCGAGTCATTGAGATATTACTAATCTTATCACAGTTTGATGAGTCAATAAAGAGACCGTTCAAAGAAAATCCGATTGATTTGTTTCCTTGAAATGACGATCAATCTATGAGCTTTATAGTAAATTAAGGAAGGGATGTCCCTTCCTTAATTAAATTGATTTGAATGGTTCTCTTGCGTTGTTATTTCTTCAACGAATTCAAGACCGCTTGCTGTTCATCAAGTTTTGCCTTTAAATTATCTGCCGTGATTGTTCCGTCCATAATTCCTGCGAAAATAGTATCGAAACAGCCTTTGACACCGGACCAAGAAGTGTAGTCGGGAATCATTTGCAATCCTTCTACTCTGGCGTTGGAAATGGTGCTCAATGCTTTTTTAATAACTTGATCAGCCGGGCTGTCGCTCAATGCTGCCGTTGCTTCCGCGATGGTCGGAATCGTTCCCAATGCTGCGAAAACGATTTGATCCGGAGCCGTGAACCATTTGATGAATTTCTTGGCTAATTCTGGATTCGGAGCATTTTTGACAAGTCCGATTCCGTGTCCGCCAGCGATGGATCCCGCACTTCCAGAGGTTCCTTTAGGACCGGGGAACACTTCATATTGTGCCGGAGCTGCGGTGTAAGCGGCCTGCAGCGGCGCCATCAGTTCAAATGCCAACTGAACATCGCCGGCTGCCATTAAGTTGGAGCTGACATTAACGCTCAAGCTTTGTGGGTTAATGTTGGGTTTCATGGTCAGAACGTCTTGCCATGCTTTGTAATTGCCTACATCGTTTAGCGTCGGGAAAGTTCCCCCGTTCGAGAGGCCCATGCCC
>CAZFHR010000011.1:0-17609 GCA_964519115.1 uncultured Candidatus Izemoplasmatales bacterium | reverse complement strand
CGTATATATGTTCAAGGAGCCAATGAAATGAAAGACATCAAAGACCTGATCCGATCCATCCTGATGGAAGGACCGACCCGCGAATACAAAGAGCTTCCAAAGGAAGCCGAACGCTATGAAGCCGCCGACGACTTCGAAACCGAGGACGTCTACGGCGATCTCTATCTGCTCGTCCGCAACGTCGACGACTTCTACGGACCCCGTTCCGAACCAAAGGCGGCCCGCCTGCTCGAATCGTTCCTGCTTGAGTCGCTCGTCGTCGTCAAAAGCGATCCGGAAGTGCTGTTCGTCGAATCCGGCGATGATTACGTGAAGGCGACCGCTTTTGCCCCGGACGGCGAAACCGCCGTCGAACTCTTCGATGATGCGGTTGAAATCAACACGATGCTCGAACTGTACAACGACGCCCTGGCGGAGAACGGGTTTCCCCAGATCGAAGCCGGAATCGGCCTGGCCGCGTTTCAGGATGAGGAACGCGACAAATATCCCGACGCCGAAAACGTGACGATCGGCGGGACCGAAGAGGCTTACGACTATGCTTATGATGCCCGGCAACTCGCTCTCCGGCTCGCCGAATTCGCCAACAACGGGGAATTCGATCCGATCGTGATGGACGAAGCTTATTACGGCATCCTCGCCGACATCGACGAAGAAAAGAAGTTTCTGGATGACAACATGCAAAAAATCGTATTCGAAGGCGAAGACTTCGCCGTGTTCCATGGTAACATCATCGTTGAAGAAGACTAATTGGGACAAAGGAGAAACTGACGTTTATGGATCTGTTCAAAAAGTGTGAAGAATTCACGATGGTGGATGATTACAAAGCTCTGGGGGTATACCCGTATTTCCATGCGCTCGAAAGCAAACAGGACATCGAGGTTACGATGGAAGGCGAACGCAAGATCATGATCGGCTCGAACAATTACCTCGGTCTCACCGGCGACCCTCGGGTCATCCAGGCGGGCATCGAAGCGATCGCCCAATTCGGATCCGGCGTTTCCGGATCGCGTTTTCTCAACGGCACCCTGACCACCCACGTCCGCCTCGAAAAGGAACTGGCAGAATTTCTTCATAAAGAGGCCGTCGTGACGTTTTCGACCGGATTCCAGACGAATCTCGGCATCCTGTCGGCGATCGCCGGCCGGAACGACCTCGTCTTCAGCGACCGCGAAAACCACGCCTCGATTTATGACGGCGTCAAGCTCAGCTATGCCACCCTCGTCCGCTATAAGCATAATGACATGGCGGATTTGGAACATTGCCTGGCCGAAGCCGATCCGACAAAAGGCTTCCTGATCGTGACCGATGGCGTATTCTCAATGTCCGGCGATATCTGCAATCTTCCCGAGATCGTCCGCCTGGCGAAGAAATACGGCGCCCGCGTGATGGTCGACGATGCCCATGGCTTCGGCGTTCTCGGCCCCCACGGCCGCGGCACGGCGGAATATTACGATCTGGAAAAGGACGTCGACATCATCATGGGAACGTTCTCGAAATCGCTTGCCAGCCTTGGCGGCTACATGGCCGCCGACCGGACGGTCGTCGAATTCGTCAAGCACAAATCGCGTCCTTTCATCTTCTGCGCCGCGATTACCCCGGCGAACGCTGCCTGTGCGCTTGAAGCGCTCGAAATCCTGAAAGCGGAACCCGAGCGGCCGAAAGCCCTTCTCGACATCGCTGCCTATGTCCGTCAGGGACTCAAGGCGCGCGGCGTCAAGATCATCGAAAACTCGATCGTTCCGATCATCCCGATCTATACCTTCTCCGCCTTGCGCACGCTCGTCGCCTGCAAAGTCCTCTTTGAACGCGGCGTCTATGTCAATCCGGTCCTGCCCCCCGCGACGCCCGAAGGCGAATGTTTGATTCGGACAAGTTACACCTCGACGCATACCAAAGCACTCATGGACGAAGCCGTCGCCATCATCGCCTACGTCCTGAAGACTTTGCCCGAATCCGATGACGAACTGATGGCGATGCTCCAGATGCGCCATGAGTAAGACCGTCGTCGTTTCCGGGGCCTCCTCGGGCATCGGCTTTGCGATCGCCCTCCGGCTTCACGCCGCCGGATATCGGGTCGTCGGGCTGTCGCGGACGTTGCCGAAAAAAGCGTATGCGTTCGCGTACGTGACCGCCGACATCGCCGACGAAGCGTCGGTGCATGCCGCCGTCACGAGAATCCTCGGAGAGGATAAAAGCATCTTTGCCCTCATCAACTGTGCCGGCATGGGCATCAGCGGCGCCGCGGAATACACCGATTTGGCTCAGGCGAAGCGGATGTTCGACGTCAATCTGTTCGGAACGTTCACCCTGACGAAAGCCTTTCTGCCAGCCCTCCGCGCCGAGCACGGGAGAATCATCAACATCTCCTCCGTCGCCGCCAAACTGGCGATTCCGTTCCAGGCGTTCTATTCGATGTCCAAGGCCGCTATCGACGTTTTCACGGAAACGCTGCGCCTCGAACTGCGACCCTTAGGGGTCCAGGTCGCTTCGGTGCTGCCGGGAGATACGGCGACGAGTTTTACCCAGAACCGGGAAAAATCACCGATCGAAGTCGATGCCGTCTATGGTGACCGGATTCAGCGTTCGGTCGCGCGGATGGAAGCGGACGAACGCCAGGGCATGGCGCCTGACTCGGTCGCGAAGGTCTGTCAGAAGTTGTTGCAAAGACGGCGAATGCCGATTTCGGTTGCGGTCGGATTCCAGTACAAACTGTTCCTGGCGCTCAAATGGCTGTTGCCGAAACGGCTGGTCGAATCGGTTCTCTACATGATGTACGGAAAATGAAAAGGTTAGCGAACATTCGCCAACCTTTTTTTCATTAGGTGATTCCTTACGGTAGATACTGTTCGTCAAACGTGATCGTGATGATCGCACCGGCGGCGTCGAGGGAAACGATGGCGACGATGAAATCCATGTCGGGCTTTAACGTCTGGTACCAGTCATATCCGGCTTCGACGCTGACCCGGAAGACGTCGCCCGCCTGAAACAGATCGTCGTCAGCGGAGTACCACGTCAGCGGGATCGTGCCGTCTTCATCGGCTTCGATGATCTTGACGAACTTGTGGAAGGTGTCGGTGTTGTTATAATTGAAGATTGTCCAGTAGCTGGAATCTTCCAGATAGCCGTTGCCGATGCGGGCATCGACATGATAGATGAGAATCCCCGGGATGGTGAACAGTTTCCAGGCGTCATATTCGTTGAGCCCCGTCGGGGTGTAATAACTGATCAGAAGGTATTCATCGAAAATCGTATCGTTCCATTCGTCGATGATCAAAAGCGTTTCTCCAGCTTGTACGTAGGGGCCGATGTCAACGGTCATCGATTCGGTGACGACGAGCGGCGTGATCCAGCCGAGTAACAGTTTTGAAATGGAACTATGGTCACCGGCACAGTCATCCATCATGTCGGCACCGCCGAGGCCGCCAGCATTGAAGGGATCGCTGTCGTCATAGTCATAGTAATCATCCAGGCCGAGCATGTGACCGGTTTCGTGGATGAGCGTGTGCGCATCGACCGTTCCCGGTCCGGCTTCAATGATGAAATCCGTTCCCGACCAGCAGAAATAGAGCGGCTCGACACCGTCAAAGGTGTCACCTTCGTAGATATAATAATCCTGATAGGCCCACCACAGATCAGAACCGGAGTAGTAAGAGACCGGGGCTGTGTAGATGACATAGATACCGTCGACGAAGCCGTCGCCGTTGGCGTCGTAGTCGGAGTAGTCGATGACGTTGTTGTAATAAAGCATCATGTCGTAGATCAGATCCGAGTCGGTATAGTAATCGATATAGTCGTCTTCATAATATGCCGTTGTTTGCGGCGCACGGTAGGTGTAGATATCTGCTGAGAGCGACAGCTTGCCAAACGAACTCTTGTCATAATAACTGCGGAGCGATTCATAGACGGTTTCGTCCGTTGCGCCGTTGAATGCCTTATCGATCATGGCGAGGGTCACACCCGACTGGGCCAGGGTGGCATCGGAAAAATCGATGACGAACACCAGCAGTTTGACTTCGCCCGTCGCCGGGATGCCGATCCAGTCCAGTTCATCCTGAAGCAGGGAATATCCCGAGGGTATGAACGGCTGGGCAGCCGGCAATGTCGTGGCCGCTGTCGTGGCCGACGTTGTCATTGCGGTTGTGACGGTTGTCGTAGCCGTCGTCGTGGTTGTGACGGCCGTTGTGGGCGTCGTCGTGGTTGTGACGGCCGTTGTGGGCGTCGTCGTGGTTGTGACGGGCAAGGTGGTCGTTTGCAAAGCCGCCGTTGTCGCCGTGGTCGCTGACTGCGATGTCGTTCCCACCGTCGTCGCGCTGGTGGTGGCGGTCGTGGCCTGGGTAGTGGTCGTTATGACCGGAATGGTCGGAAACAGATCACACGCGGTCGACGCCAGCAGCAGACTGAATATGACGAGAAAGAAAAGTATTTTTTTCATCGGGGTACCTCTTCGTTTTTACTCAATTATATCATAACGCCGATGCCATGTGAAATCCATACATCAATAATGATATAATAGTAATGGAAGTGGTGATTTTCATGCGCGTCGATCAGATGAAATGTGAAAGAATGAATATAGCCGGATATGGAATCGTGACCGCGAACCGGCGCCAGTATCTCGTTCAAGACCTTCTCCCGGGCGAAACCGCCGACATCGAGTTGGGTGAAAACGGTCATGGAACCGTCATCAAACGGCACGAAACATCGGCGCTACGGGTCAAGCCGCCTTGCCCCCAGTACGCCGAATGCGGCGGCTGCACCCTGCAGCACCTTGATTATCAGGAACAGCTGAACGTCAAGACCGCCTACGTCAAGGAGTGTCTGGATACGTTCCATCTCGCCCCCGAAGCCTTCATTCCCTGCATTGGCATGAAGGATCCCTACCATTATCGGAACAAGGTCCAGATGGTTTTTTCCGAGAAGGGCCGGAAAATCCTTGCCGGCTTCTATGAAGAAAACACCCACAGAATCGTCAATGTCGACGCCTGCAACATCCAGAACCTGACCGCCAACGCGATCATCCGGACCTGCAAGGCGCTCTTCATGAAACATAAAATCGAGCCATATTATGAAGACAAAGAAACCGGATTGATCCGTCACGTGATGATCAAATGCGGGGAAGCAACCGGACAGGTTCTGGTTGTCATCGTAACGTCGCAGGAGATGTTTCCCGGCCGGAATAATTTCGTCAAGGATCTGCGGAAGGCGCATCCGGAGATCAGTTCGATCGTCCAGAATGTCAATAAGCGGAAAACCTCGATCATCCTCGGCGATTTCGAACGGGTTATCTATGGAAAAGGCTTCATCCAGGATGTGATCATGGGGAAAAAATTTCAGATCTCCGCGAAAACATTCTTTCAGGTCAATGCCAAACAGATGGAAATTCTTTACAAAAAAGCGATCGAATTCGCCAAGCCGCAGCCGACCGATCTCGTCGTCGACGCCTATTCGGGCGTCGGAACGATCGCGATCATCCTTGCGGATATGGTGAAGCAGGTCCTGGCGGTGGAAATCAACCCGGCGGCCGTCAAGAACGCAAATCAGAATGCCTGGCTCAACGGCATCCGCAACATCCGTTTCCATCAGTCCGACGCCGTCGGCTTCATCAAAGATCTGAGAGATTCCGGCGAAAAGCCCGATCTCGTCATCGTCGACCCGCCCCGTCAGGGACTTGACCCGGAGTTTGTTTCGGCCCTGATCGATGCGAAGCCGCCGAAGATCGTCTACATATCCTGCGATCCCCTGACCCTTGCCCGGGATCTGCGGTTTTTCACGTCGGCGCACTATGTTCTGCGCCGGGTCCAGCCCGTCGACATGTTCTGCCAGACGGCTCATGTCGAGACGGTTTCATTGCTTTCGCTCTAGTAACCTTGCTTTTCTGTTGGCGAACATTTGGCGCCTTGATATTATTCCAATAAATGCCTGAGCTAGGCCACTTGAGGTTAGAAATAACGATCAGGTGGTCTTTTTAATGTATTTTTTTGAGGAATTTTGATTACGGAAACATACGCCATTAAATTGAAATTTGTATGCGGAAATCCATTTGTTTGCACTCGTAACTATATATATAGAAACCATGAAAACGCTTGCAATTGTTCGCGAAAGAGAATACTCTTATAGTATCAACGGCTTGAAGGAGAAACATCCATGGACTATATGACAGCTAAAGAAGCGGGAAATAGATGGAACATTTCAAAGCGCCGAGTTCTCGTCCTTTGTAAGCAAAACCGCATTCTTGGAACTATTAGAGTGGGAAATTTCTGGTTGATTCCTAATAACGCCGCCAAGCCAGTCGATCTTCGTAAGCCTTGCAGAAAGGAAAACGGGATATGACAAATAAAGAAACTGTCGAATTGCTCAAAAAGCTGAGCAACCAAAACGAAGAGAAAGAAAAACGGGCCGCCGAGTTAGTCATTGCGAATAAGGAACTTAAGTTTCAAAATGAAGAGAAAGAAAAACGGGCCGCCGAGTTAGTCATTGCGAACAAGGAACTTAAGTTTCAAAATGAAGAAAAGGATAAACGAGCTGCTGAGTTAGTAACGGCAAAAGAACTTCTACACGAGGCAAACAGTAATCTCAAGGAAGCTTTGAGTTATACGCGCGATTTACTTGAAATTAATCCGAATCCACTCGTAATAATAGCGCCGAATGGATTGATGACTGATGTTAACGCCGCAATGGAAATGGCTACCGGATTTTCTCGAAATCAATTGATAAATAAAGAATTTTGTACTTTTTTTACAGATCCAAAACAAGCAAAAATCGGATATCAAGAAGCTTTCAAAGCCGGGAAAATAATAGATTTCGAACTTCGACTTAAAAACATCAACGGAACAAGTGTTCCTGTTTTGTACAATGCATCAGTATACAAAAACAAAGAAGGCCAAGTCATCGGATTATTTGCTGCAGCAAAAGATATTTCTGCATTGCGCAAAGCACAAGATGAGCTGGAAAAACTAAATGAGAATTTGGAATTGCTGGTCGAAAAAAGAACAATGCAATTAAATGAAACAACAAAGTATTATGAACGCGTCTTTAACAAGATTCCTGATGCGGCCGTAATTACACGGCTCAGTGATGGAAAAATTCTTTCTGTCAACGATAGCTTCGAATATTTTTTCGGGTACACTCAAGAAGAAATCGTGGGCCAGACACAACCAGAAATAAATCTGTATCAGGGCAGCAATGATCGGATAAACATCGTGAAAGAACTTAATGAAAGCGGGTTCTGCATCAATAGAGAAGTCGGCTTTAAACGCAAAGATGGGAGCGGCTTTACCGGATTACTCTCAGCAACTACCATTATGAAAGAAGATGTTTTGTGTGTTTCAAGTTATATTCGCGATATCACAGAACGCATTTTTCAACGACAGAAGATCCGAGAACTCAACAATCAGCTGGAGAATCGAGTCATTGAGAGAACAGCTCAGCTTGATTCGGCGAATAAGGAATTAGAAGCATTTTCATATTCGGTTTCCCACGACTTAAAAGCACCGGTTAGACATATAACCGGATTTGCTTCGCTGTTAGAAAAAAAATATGCTTACTTGATTCCAGAAGAAGGCCGACAGTACCTAGATAACGTTTTGTCTTCGGCAGAACACATGGGTGAATTAATCGATGGCCTGCTCCTGTTTTCAAGAGCGGGAAGAATAGAAATGAACCAAACACTTCTGAACATGAACGAAATTGTCGACGCCTTGATCCAACCGATTATCGAGATGGACAAAGATCATAGAATAAAGTTTGAGGTTGCCAATCTCCCTTCTGCATATGGCGATCAAGAGATGCTAAAATCGGTTTGGAGCAATTTGATTGAAAATGCTGTTAAGTTTTCTAAAAACAAAGCCATTGCTGAAATTCGAATAGGATTTGAGGAAACAACGACCGAAATCACATACTATATAGAAGACAACGGCGCCGGTTTTGATATGGCATATATAGCGAAATTGTTCAATGTATTTCAACGGGTACACGCACAGAATGAATTTGAAGGCACCGGAATAGGGTTAGCAACAATCCGAAGAATAATCACAAAACATGGTGGAAAAACCTGGGCAGAAGGCCATGTCGGTTCGGGAGCGAAATTCTATTTCACGTTATTAAAAAGAAAGGAGCGCATGTCAATATGAAAGCAGAAACGATTCTTTACCTTGAAGACAGTTTGCTGGACGTTGCTTTAACTTTGGAAGTATTGAAAAACAACAACATTTTGAACCCCATCATTGTTGTCTCTGATGGGGTGGAGGGCATAGAGTATTTAAAATGCAAAGGGAAGTATTTGAATAGAACGCCATCAAATCCAGGAATGATTTTACTTGATCTGAAAATGCCGAGAATGGATGGCCTGGAATTTCTTGAGCACATCAAAAAGGATGATAACTTTAAACTCATTCCCGTGATTATGCTGACCTCTTCTAAGGAAGAAAAAGATTTAGTCAGAAGCTACTCGCTCGGTGTAAATGCCTATGTCGTTAAACCTGTTGATTTTCGATCTTTCGAGGAAATCGTAAAACAGATCGGCTTGTTTTGGGCGATCATTAACGAAATCCCCATGGAAAGAAAGTGACGGTATGGACATGCAAAAAAGAGCAAATAAACGATTGTGTATCCTTTTGCTAGAAGATTCATCAATGGACGCGATATTAATCCAAGCTAGTTTATCGGAACATTTCAAACAGGCATTTCAAATGGATATCGTCACCTCGAAAAGCGCTTTTTTGTCTGCTATTTCATCAAAAGAATACGACCTTATTCTTTCGGATTATCATTTACCGGATTTGGATGGATTTATGGCATTGGAACACGCAAAATCAGCCTGTCCCTTAACGCCATTTATTATTGTGTCTGGAACGATTGGCGAGGAAACCGCAGTAGAACTTCTTAAACAGGGAGCTACTGACTATATTTTGAAAGATAAACTAGGACGATTGAGTAATTCAATAGAAAGAGCCCTTAAAGAGACTGAGGAGCTCGTTAAGTCGAAACAAGCCTCCGAAGATCTCCAGAAAATGCAAACAATGCTAAGTTCAAGTCTTGAAAGCCCGAAAGACGTGATCATTCTAGCGATAGACAAAAACTATAATTATCTGTATTTTAACAACGCTCATAAAGAATCCATGAAATATGCATACGGAAAAGACGTTACCATGGGAATGAACTTAATGACGTGCATTTCTTCTGAGATAGATAGAGTGAACTCAAAGAAGAATTATGATTTAGCCTTAACTGGCGTTTCCCATTCCACCGTTCAAGAATACGGTGATATAGAAAAAAGCTACTATGAATCGCTTTACAATCCAATCTTCAACAACAAGAATGAAATAATCGGTGTATCGGCCTTCGCCCGCAACATCTCCGATCGAATGAATGCGGAAAAGAAACTGAAGTATGAACATGATCTCGCCCAGATGTATCTGGATGTCGCGGGAGTAATGCTTATGGTCCTTGATAAAAACGGAGATATCACACTAATAAATAAGAAGGGCTGCGAAATTCTTGAACTTGAGGAAGAAGCGATCATAGGAAAAAACTGGTTTGATCATTTTATTCCCAAAAACATCGTAGAAACAGTAAAGCGTGTATTTAGAAATGTATTTGTTAAAGAAATTGAAATGGTTGATCATTATGAAAACCCGGTTATTGCCGCCAGTGGAAAAGAAAAAATCATCAATTGGAATAATACATTGTTATTTGATATTGATAAAAACAGAGTCGGCGTTTTAAGCTCGGGGGAAGATATTACAGAACGCAAACAGATTGAAGAGCAATTAGTTCATAAACAGAAAAATCTTCTTGAGTCACAAAGGATTGCTCATTTAGGAACATGGAGATTGGATGTAAAAACGAATAAGGTGTATTGGACCGAAGAATTATACAAAATGTACGGATTTGATCCAACGCTTCCACCGCCAGACTATACGGAACATAGAAAGCTATTCACTCCAGAAAGTTGGGAAACCCTGTCTCGTTCGCTTGCTTTGACAAGTTCAAACGGCATCCCATACGAACTCGAATTAGAAACGGTGACAAAAGACGGAACCAACGGGTGGATGTGGGTTCGCGGCGAAGCCGAAAAAAATGACAAGGGCGACATTGTCGCCATCTGGGGGGCCGCTCAAGACATTACCGACCGTGTAAAAACCTTGAATTCACTTAAAGAAAGTGAACATCGGTTAGACATGTTTTTTCATCAATCCCTCACCGGATTCTTTATCATGATGATGGATATTCCGGTATATTGGAATGATACTGTCGACAAGGAAAAAGTTCTGGATTATATTTTTGATCACCAAAGATGTACCAGAATCAATCAATCAATGATAGATCAATATGGGTTGAGCTTGAATGACTTCTTGCTTAAGACCCCCAGAGAAATGTTTGCACATGATATCAAGGGGGGAAAAGATGCTTGGAGAAAAATGCTGGATAATCAGCTTCATCATACAATCACCGATGAAAGAAAAGCGGATGGAACGCAAATTTACATCGAAGGCGATTATATCTGCATTTATGATTCTTTAGGAAGATTCGCTGGCCACTTTGGCAATCAACAAGACATTACGGCGCGCATTCAAAAACAAAGAGAAATAGAGTTTGTCAGCAGTCACGATTATTTGACAGAATTGTATAATAGACGCTACTATTTCGAACAACTCAGTCAATACGATAAACCCGAGTATCACCCGCTTGGCATCATGATGTTTGATGTCAACGGATTGAAGATTGTCAATGATGCATTTGGACATACCGTGGGCGACGGTGCCTTAAAAACGCTTGGAAACATCTTGAAAGACACTTTTGAACAAAAAGATGTGGTCGCAAGAATCGGTGGAGATGAGTTCGCTGTTCTAGTGCCAAATACGACATCAGAAAAACTGCAAACGTATAAAGAAAAAATACAGGAAGCCGCAAAAAAGAAAAAAATACAAAATGTTGAAATGTCGCTTGCAATTGGGTATGAGCTAAAAAAGAATATAGCGGAAGACGCCGACGAAATATTAAAATTGGCTGAAAATCATATGTACCGGCATAAAACAACCGAAGGAACTGGGGTTCGTAGCCGCGCCATTAGTGCGATTTTACAAACACTGACAGAAAAATATGATCTCGAAAAAGAACATTCGCAAAGAGTCAGTGGGTTATGTAAATTAATCGGACAAGAATTGGAATTAAAAGAAGATGAAATCAAGGGGCTTGAACAATCCGGGTTATTCCATGACATCGGAAAGATCTCTATTCCGGACGTTATTCTAAATAAACCGGGAAAGTTGACAGCAGAAGAATACGAGATAATTAAAACCCATACTTCCGTGGGCTATCAAATATTGAGAGCCGCCGATGAGTATTCTGATCTGGCGATTCACGCATTGCATCACCACGAGCGTTGGGATGGCAAAGGCTATCCAAGCGGATTGAAAGGGAATGATATCCCCCTGTTTTCAAGAATCATAGGGATTGTTGATGCATATGAAGCGATGACGGCTGATCGGCCGTATCGCCAAAAATTGAGCGAAGAATATGCGATCTCAGAAATCATCAGATGTTCAGGAACACAGTTTGATCCAAAGATTGCGAAAATTTTCGTTGATAAAATTCTAAATGCCAAAGCGGTCTCATAATACAAAAATTGCCACCTGAAGTTAGAAATAACGGTCAGGTGGCTTTTTTGAGAGTATATGTTGGACTGGATATGGAATGGTACGGCTATTCATCAATTGGAACAATTTGATATTATGGGGATCCAAGCTGTGTGAATGTGAAATCCCAGGTTTATTTCTCTACACAAGCCCACTCAGACCAACAACAGCCTCGCATATTCGCTGAAGAACCGCCAATGAAGCGAAAATAAAAATCTATATCCGTTCAAATCAAGTCGTATCCGGTGCGGCTAAACCAATTCGTCATACAAATCAAAATACTCCACGATATCCCACTTTATCGGAAGCGGGATCTGGGATTCTATCATCTTTCTGTAATCTTTCTTCTCAATATAGTTGTAATGAATACTTTTGATCAGGGTCGCTATATCACGTTCTTTTGGAAACAGCCCGGCCTGACCAAAATCGATGATACCCGTCACCGAAACGCCATCGGTCAAGATGTTCGGCAGAAAATAATCCCCATGTGAAAAGACGACCGCTTCATCATCGGGGTAATGTTTTTCCAGCCATAAATAGAGTTCAATCGGATCCTTGAAATGGGAAGCTCCGAACGTGTCGGGAGCGGCATTCTGGATGATGCATTCGCGATGATGATAGGCGTTGTTCCTGATGTATTCAAGGGAGTCCTTTTTTCGGCAAAGATGGTGATCGACCACCTGGATGTTCCACAAAGACAGAAGCCCCTCGCAAGCCAGTCTGACCGACTGCTCGACCGGCAGGCGCAACAGCGGAAAGCCCTTGATGCGTTCTGATATCAGGTATCCGTATTTTCTTGATTCGACGTAGGTGATGACCTTTGGGACAAACGGATGGCCATCAAGCAATTCCAGCATATGGAATTCGCGCCGGCATTCATCGTTGAGCGGGGACACTTTCAAAACGATGTCGTCATAGAGAAGAACCGACGATCGGGATTCACCGAGCGTGTCTTGGTCATAAGTCTTGCCATAAATGATATTGCGGATGACATCGGGTACCTTCTTCATTCTTCTTCACCACAATCATTATATCATGTCTGCACTTTGAACGCCGGAGGAGAAATGACATCGGAACGCAATATGCCAAGAGAATCGCCGGATCAAAAAAACAAGATATTCTTCACGATCCGATGAAAACCGATTATTATGTTGAAGCGTTCCGCCATACGTAATATAATTGACTCAAGGTCGATTTGGGATGGAAAACGCGATTTCGGAAGATTCAGACGAACACCGACATTTCCCCCTGCTGTGAAGGGGAAATCGCCGCCGACCACCAAAGGGATGTGGAAAAATGACGATGAATGCTCCGTTCATGCTTACGACGGACCGCCTTGTCTGCCGGCGGCTCGAAGATCGGGATAAAATCCCGTTTTTTGCCTATCGCCGATTGCCGGCGGTCGGGGAATTTCAGTTTTTCCAACCGGCAGCCATGGCCGAAGTCGAGCGTTTCTTCGAAAAACTGGCTGCGTTGCCGGCGGTTCCGGATACATGGTTCCAGATGGGGCTCCATCTTAAGCAAAATGACGTGCTGATCGGCGACGTCGGGATGCATTTCCTCGATGAGAGTCGGCAGGTCGAAATCGGATATTCCATCGCGCCGGATTTTCAGCGCCAGGGGTATGCGTCGGAAGCGGTGGCGGCAACGATCGCCTATTTGTTCGGCGTCCTGGGCGTTCATCGCATCACGGCATCGATCGATCCGCGGAACACAGCTTCGGCGGCCTTGCTTGCGAAGATGCATTTCCGTTTCGAAGCGCATTTCGTCAAAAGCGTCCAGATCGGCGGCGATTGGCTCGATGACTGCATTTATGCCCTCCTGCGGGACGAGTGGGTCGCGAATAATCCCGGAACCGATCCGGGAAAGGCGATGAAAACGTGAAGAAATTATTGTTTACCCGCCATCGTCCCGAAGTCGAGAAACTCCGAGCGCTGATCGAATGTCAGAAGCACCGGACGCTCGTCGCCTGGGTCATCGACTGTTCGGAACCGATCCTGGCGATTTTCGAATCAAGGCACGCAAGCGACGCACGCCCCCGGAATGCCGTCGAAATGGCGAGGAACTGGGCAGCGGGCCGGATCAAGATGCCCATTGCAAAACAAGCCGCGCTTGCGGCCCATCGCGCAGCGACCGAAGTCGAAGACGATCCCGCCGCCGGCGCCGCCGCCCGCGCCATGGGACATATTGTCGGGACGGTCCACGTCGAGACGCATGCGCTGGGATTCGTCATCTACGGACTGACCGCGCTTGTCCGCGATGCTCAGACCGAAGACGTCGATGGGCTGATCGCTACGGAATGCCAACGGCTCTACGATCGGTTACTCTATTGGGAGCGACACGCCGACGATGACGAACGTGTTTGGGCAGCTTTTCTGCTAAGGGATGACCAGTCGAACAAGGAAAAGCTGTTGCATGAAAAAGAAGAAGCGAGCGGCAAAGCAAACCGATAATACAAGAATAACGAAATATCGAAAATGAGTTCATGATCCGCCGCCCAAAGGCGGATTTTCTTATGGCGAAATCATCGGGTATTTTTGGGCTTGGTGCAGTTATTCAACATTTTCGGCGTATAATAAAAGAAGAAGATCAAACTATGGGAGGGTTGAGAAATGTTCTATTTTGCCGCTGACATGCACCAATTGGAAAAGGAAAACAAACTGCGCGTCGTCATCGAAGAACGGCCGATCTTGCTGACGCTGTTCGAGGGAAAAGCATACGCGATGACAGACAAATGCCCGCACATGGGCGGAACGCTGTCCAAGGGAACCCTAGTGAACGGAAAAGTGATCTGCCCGCTGCATCATGCTCAATTCGATGTCAAAACGGGTGAGGTCGACGAAAAAGCCCATATTTTGTTCCTTCATCTTCCAACCAAGAAAGTGACAACGTATCCGGCAAAAGTCGAAAAAGGGAAAATCTACGTCGATTTCTGATTCGCTTTCATCGATTTGAAAAGTCTTCATCCCAGGACAAAAAGGACTTTTGCTTTTCGAACGTTTATGATATAATAATGAATGACAAAAAAGCGGGGTGCAGGCCATGAAAAGGATCAAACCGGGCAGGGGAATCTCTCAACTGGGATATCAGGGTTCGATGTATGCGGTGTTCTTTGGTATTCTGTGGACGATCGTCGCTCTGGTGATGGGGATTACGGCCGCCATCCAGATCGGTGGCATTTCGATCATCGTCGCCGTCGTTTTTCCGCTGTTTGGCGTTCTGTTCGTCTCCCTGGCCTGGAAACAGGCGAAGTTCAACAAACACAATGCCACCAGCAAGGACCGCCATTCGCTCGTCGACATCACCGAAGATAATGAAGAGGGCGATCCGATGGACGCCGTCGTCGGCGTGGCAACGGAAAAAGAAAAAGGCGATTATTTCTGCACGAAATGCGGCAGCGCCGTCGATCTCTTCGACAAATTCTGTCCCAAATGCGGTAACCGCCTGCACTGATATGCGATACGAATGCATCCCTGACGGTGATGCATTCTTTTTATTTCGAAATCAAAACACGTCAATAAAAGAAGAATCCGGGAGAAAATGATATGACAATCCAGCCGTCGATAGGTTCAAAAACCGTTACGGATCAGCGTGAATCCGTAATCATCACCAGGATGTCCCACTCTTCCTGGTTCAAAATCGCATGGGGACGAAAAACCATCCACATCGATCCAGGATTTTCCGGCCTTTTCGAGAATCAGCATGTTCCGGAAAAAGAACTTGAATCCGGCGCGGATTATGTGCTGATCTCCCACTGTCACAAAGATCACCTGCGTCCGGAGATGATCGAACGGATCTGTGGACCGGACACGATCTTGGTCGGCCCGGCCTGCTGCACGGATCTTCTGGGATCGCGGTGCCGCATCGTCAGGCCAGGCGACGCTGTGACTTTCGGCGACTTCGGGCTTGCGACGGTGCACGCCTACAACACGCCGGAGGGCCATTCCACCCGCAAGGGCCATCCCCGAGGGGAATTCGTCGGATTCGTCCTGACCCTGGCCGGAATCCGGATGTATTTCGCCGGCGACACCGACTTCATTCCGGAAATGGCCGGACTCGGGCCCATTGATATCGCCTTTCTGCCGATCGGCGGGACCTACGTGATGGATCCGGAAGAAGCTACCCTTGCTGTTGCGGTGATTCGTCCGATCCGGGTCATTCCGATGCATCAGGCGGATCATGACATGGTCCATTTCCGGGAACTTGTGCAGCGAATCACGGCGGCGGAAGTGATTTTACTAGATGTCGGCAATTATGTTTCGATCTGATCTGCACGTTTGCATCCGGGAGGCATTGCGATGAAACAACCAGCCAGCACGAAAAAACTCGTCATTCTGTTCGCCATTGCCCACGTCCTGTTCGTGGCTGTAGCGATCGTTTCGACGTTCGTTCAAATCGGCACATCCGTTCCCATCTTTGATGTCCGGATGTTCAAAGGTTATGATTATGAGTATGCGGCGACTTTTCTTGCGGAAATCACGCCAACGGGAAAAATGCTCTATCTTTATCTTCAGGCCCCACTCGACTTCCTGTATCCGGCCGTGCTGTCGACGTTTTTCTATCTGTTTTTCTATAGCCGTACGAAAAACAGGTCGTTTGCGGCGCTCGGCTTGGCTTCGGCCTTTTTCGACTACTTGGAAAACATTCTCGTGATCGTCATGATGACGCGATCACCGCTCGGGCTATTCACGGTAGCCGCCGCCAGCACGGCGACGATTGCCAAGGCTCTGTTCTATGCCTTCAACTACGGACTCACCGTTTTTTTTGTCTTCTCCATCCTGATCAGGAAATATCGGCCACATCAGGAAAACCCTTCCTGAGATCCGAATCAACAGGATGGATGCAGTGGCGCTCTGGGAACGCATGAATCACGCACCCCCCGCGCTGGCAAAACACCAAAAACGAAAGGACGATCTGTCTATGACGCTTGAGCCAGTGGATTTTCGCCGCAACGAACGGGAAACCGTCGCAAGCCTCATCTATGAAGCCGATCCGCCGTTCAATGAAATCGTCTATGGCGAAAAACCCCGGGCGATTCGCCGGATTGCCGCTCTGCTGGGGAAAAAAGACACATTTTTCGCCGTTTCGAACCTGCGATGCGTTTGCCAGGGCGGGAAAACGATCGGCATCCTGGCCGGTTATGAGTTGAAAGACGCGCGAAGGGCCGAATACGCGATGGGCGGGGCGTTTCTTCACGCCTTCGGATTGTTCGGATTTCTTTGCCGGATTCCGACTTGGCTCAAGATGAATCACATCCTCGGCGGGAAGATGGCATCGACGGGATATTATGTGGTCTATGTATGCGTCAGCCAATCGGAACGCAGCCGGGGAATCGGCAAGGCGATCCTCGATGAACTGATGCACGATTATGACGACGTCTATCTTCATGTCAATGCCGACAATGCTGCCGCCATCCGTTTTTATGAACGGATTGGATTTGTCAAAACGTTCACCGGTCAGGGGCGGATCCGCGGTCGCCAGCTATCGGCGCATCTGATGCATCGCCATGGTAAACGCTGAAAACCTTCTCATCCTATCATAGAGAGACTTCGTGACTGCGAAAGTCTTTTTTTAAAAGTTAAGAAGCGCTAGGAAAATATCCAGAACGTGTCGGACATCAGCGGGAGAACGCCATGCTCCGCGCGATGGGCCGCAGCGCATCGCACATTCAAAGCAGGGGCCTGTCGGGTCGCCCCGGCAGTGGAAAAACCGTTGATCCGATTGGCTTCATTTCGGAAGAGCGGAAGAATCAAATGAAAATCGGGTAACTATGAAGCAGAATCATCGCCCTATTTTTTGCCGGCTCACTGTAATTATCGCGAATATATGTTATAATGCGCGATAGTATAGAACCCCGCGTACGGCCGCGAAAAGGATGATGATAACATGGATTTCCTTCAATATCAACGATCTGCGAATCGATTGTTTGTTTTCCGACATCGCGTCATCGCGATGACGATACCGATTGCCAGGGAA
>CAZFHR010000010.1:0-18574 GCA_964519115.1 uncultured Candidatus Izemoplasmatales bacterium | reverse complement strand
CGCGCAGACCGGCGCCGATCTCTGGGCGAACGAGATTCTCGGCGATGAAACCGGTGATTTTGAACTTTATCTCACCGCCGGTACGCATACGATATCGTTCCGCGCGGTTTTGTCTCCGGTCGCCGACGAACTCCGCGACATCCAACTGCTGGTCGACCACATCAACGCCTTCGCCCTCAATATCCTGAAAATCACAGGGGCGACCATCGACATCGACCGGAAATGGGAATTTACCAAATACATCGAAGAAACCGCCGACTATCTTGACGCTTATCTAACAATCGTCAAGCACAACGTCGTCACGTTGTCGGAGTATGCGGGAGAAAGCGATACTTCGGCCACGCTTTCCTATTTGAAATCCGCGGTAACGCTGTTGGAAAAGATCAACGAGGAACCGGATCGGATTCCGATCTACCTCGGCACCTTGTACAGCGGCGTCGGTTCGGTCACCCAGATGCTCGGAGATTCGCTCACGCAGATTTCGCGGCAGCCGATGTATCTTGATTCCTTCACCGTCTTCAATGACGCGGAAATGGAAAACGCCAATGCCAATGCCCTTCAGAAGCTTGGCAACGCGATCCGTTCCTTCACGGCCTCGTTCACCGAAAAGAAATACATCACGCAGGACGATCCGGAAGCCGTCAACATCTGGGTCAACCGCTCCCTCATCTACGTCGACCTGATGCAGAAGATGGCCGACCAGGCCTTCGGCGATTCGGACATCAAGATCAAGATCTCGATCATGCCGGACTCCAACAAGCTGATCCTCGCGAACGCCGCAGGCAAGACCCCCGACGTCGCGCTTGGGCTTGCCTCCTATCAGCCGTTTGACCTCGCGCTCCGGGGCGCGCTCCAGGATCTGTCCGAATTCGAGGACTTCTGGTCCGTCGCCGCGGGATTCGCACCCGGCGCTTTCATTCCCTACATCCTCGAGGACGGCGTCTACGCGATGCCCGAGACGCTTGAGTTTCACGCCCTCGTCTACCGCATCGACACGATGCGCGCCCTGGGTCTGAGCGTCCCTGAGACCTGGGACGACGTGATTGACATGTTGCCGACGCTGCAGCGTTACGGCATGAATTTCTTCTATCCGACATCGGGCGGCACCTCGATGAAATGGTTCTATCAGACATCCGCCCTGATTTATCAGTACGGCGGTTCCGTGTACGCCGCCGACGGCCTGACGACGACGATCGATTCGGAAAAATCGTATCAGGGATTGAAACTCCTCGCCGACCTGTACACGACGTACAGCCTGCCTTCCTATGTCGGTTCCTTCTACAATTCGTTCCGTTACAACACGCTGCCGATCGGCATCATCGATTTCGGCACTTACCTGACGCTCAAGAACGCCGCGCCGGAACTGACCGGACAGTGGGCGCTCGCCCTCTATCCGGGCGTCGAAGATCCGGACACTGGCGAGATCCAGCGGTGGTACATCGCCAACGGCAGCGGCGCGATCATGTTCAAGACGGAAGATGAACAGAAGAAGGCAGACAGCTGGGAATTCCTCAAATGGTGGCTTTCGGCGCAGACGCAGACAGAATTCGCCTTCGCCCTCCAGTCGACCTATGGACCGGAATTCGTCTGGCTCTCCGGCAACATCGAAGCCGTCGAGAACTCGCCGATTGATTCGGTCGACAAGGCCGTCATCCTCGAGATGGTCAAGTGGCTCGCCGACATTCCGCGTACTCCGGGACAGTATCTCCTGGAACGCGGCCTGTCCGACGTCTGGAACACGGTGACCTTCGATGGCACCCCGGTACGGGTCGCCATCGACAACCAGGTGCTCAAAATCAACCGAGAAATCAAGAAGAAGATGGTCGAATTCGGCTATATCGACGACAACGGCAACGTCCTCGTGCCGTATACCGTACGCGACGCGGCCTGGGTCGCCCTCCAGGTCTTGCTTTATGGCGAAGGGGGGGTATGACGGATGAATCCAACATCGCTCGTCGGCAAATTAGCCGCTTCCAAACCCGGCAAGGCCCTGCGCACCCGTCTGGAAAACGTGAACAAGGACAAACTATCGACGACGCTGCTGCTGGCGCCGTACGTTTTGCTGTTCACGCTCTTCATCGTCGTCCCGGTCGCGGCCGCGATCGGACTTTCATTCACTTACTTCAACGGCATCCAGGCACCGGAATTCGCGCGGATGTTCGGCCTGTACAACTACGTGATGATTTTGACCCAGGACGAAGTGTTCCTGCGGTACGTTCTGCCGAACACGCTCAAATACGCGATCATCACCGGCCCGGGCGGTTATGTCCTTTCCTTCCTGATGGCCTGGATGCTCTCGCAGATCCAGTCCAAACCGCGCAAGTGGCTCGCGCTCGCCTTATATACGCCATCGATGCTTGGAGGCGTCCTCATCGGCGTCATCTTCCGGACGCTGTTCTCCGGCGATAAATCGGGTTACATCAACGCCGCCCTGATCAACCTCGGGCTCGTCAATACGCCGATCGATTTTCTCCAGTCGGGCGACTACCTGATGGGAATCATGCTGTTTGTCACGCTGTGGAGCTCAATGGGCATCGGATTCTTGTCGATGCTCGCCGGCATCCTCAACATCAACAAGGAAATGTATGAAGCCGCCTACATCGACGGCATCAAGAACCGGATGCAGGAAATCTTCTACATCACGATCCCGTCGATGAAACCGCAGATGCTCTTCGGCGCCGTCATGGCGATCGTCGGAGCGTTCAACGCCGGCGGCATCGGCGTCGCCCTGTCGGGATCGAACCCGACGCCGCAGTATGCCGGACAGCTGATCGTCAACCATATCGACGACTACGGCTTCATCCGCTACGAAATGGGCTATGCAGCGGCGCTGTCGGTGATCCTGCTCGGCGTGATCCTGCTGTTCTCCCGGGTCGCATACCGACTCTTCGGGGAAAGGGACTAGGTGCGGATGATGGCCAGTTTCCTTGGAACCCAGATCAACCCGAAACGCTTCCATCCCTCGCAGATCAAGTTCTACCTGTTCCTGATTCCGGTCGGACTCTTCATGATCCTGCCCGTGTTCTATGTCGTCGGTCAGGCGTTCAAACCGCTTTCGGAACTGTTCCTGTTTCCGCCGCGGTTCATCGTCTCCAATCCGACGCTTGACAATTTCGCCCGCCTGTTCCGGACCGCTTCTGGTACCGGGGTGCCGATGACGCGCTATCTCTTCAACTCGCTTATCATCACGACCCTGACCATCGTCCTAACCCTGATCATCACGCTGGCGACCGGCTATGCCCTGTCGAAAAAGAAATTCCGGCTCAAGAAAACCATTTTCCAGATCAACCAGACGGCGCTCATGTTTGTCGCCACGGCTGTTGCGATTCCGCGTTACCTCGTCGTCACCGGACTCGGACTGACGAACAGCTTCGCCGCCCATATCATCCCCTATCTGGCGATGCCGGTCGGCCTGTTCCTGGTCAAGCAGTTCATCGATCAGGTTCCCGACGAACTGATCGAAGCCGCCAAAATCGACGGTGCGAATGACTGGCACATTCTGACGAAGATCATCGGACCGCTCGTCAAACCGGCGCTCGCAACCGTCGCCATCCTCTCGTTTCAGATGATCTGGAACACGACGGAATCGTCCAATATCTACGTCATCGACGAAACGAAGAAGACGTTCGCATTCTACATGAGCACGCTGACGAATTCGACGGCCGGACCGGCGGGAGCCGGAATCGCGGCGGCGGCCGGCCTCGTGATGTTCCTCCCCAATCTCGCGATTTTCATCATCATGCAGGGCAACGTGATGGATACGATGAGTCATTCCGGCATCAAATAAGGAGGTCGTGCGATGAAAATCCTTTTGAAAAAAGCATTGCTCGTGGCGTGTTTCGCCCTCGTCGCTGCCCTGACGTCGGCGCTTGGCCTTACTCACCTCGATGCCTCCTCCTCCACGACCTACACCTACGCTTTTGACGATAATTACCACTATGTCCAGACGCAGGACGCCTATCTGCCGGGTCAGACGATCACTTCGCTTGGCCTCGATAGTCCTTCGGATCTGGTAGTGAACAACGACGGCGATCTCATCATCGCCGATGCGGGAAACGCCCGCGTCGTCGTCTACGATCCGATCACCGACATCATCCAGCTGGAAATCACCAATCCGGCGATGGTCTACCCAAGCGGCGTCTACGTCGTCCGCGAGAGTTCGACCTATGTCGGAGAAGGTGACATCTACGTCGCCGACTCGTTGGCCGGGATCGTCTTTCACTTCAACGAGGCCGGCGTCCTGCTCGAATCGTTTGCGAAACCCGATTCGATCATGTATGACACGCTTGCCTTCCAACCCGAAAAGGTCGCGGTCGACAAGGCCGGCATCATGTACGTCGTCTCCAAAGGATCTTCCGACGGCATCGTCCAGTTGTCCAACACCGGATCGTTCCTCGGTTTCTTCTCGTCGAACAAGGTTACGCTGACGCTGCGCGAACAGTTCCAGCAATTGATTTACTCGCAGGAACAGCTGGACAATCTTAACATCAACCTGACGCCGCCCGTATTCACGTCGGTCTTCATCGACGACGGCGGCATCGTCTATTCGAGTTCATCCGGTCTCCGCCGCGTCGAAAACATCAAGAAACATACGACGCAGGGAACCAACATGCTCGCCGAAATGTATATATCCTCCCAGAAACTGGTCGATATCTGCGTCGACGATCCCGGCATCATCTATACGGCCGATCAGAACGGCTGGATCGACATCTATACGAATGACGGCGATTTCATCTTCACGTTCGGCTCCTATCTCGACGCCGGCATCGCCGGCATCTTCAAGAGCCTGTCGGCCATCGCCGTCGACGCCAATCGCCAGATCTGGACGCTTGACTCGGAAAACAGTTACCTGCAGTCGTTCGTTCCGACCGAATACGCCTCGATGATCTATCAGGCGATCACCCTGTACGACGAGACCCGTTACGAAGAAGCGGTCACGCTGTGGCAGGCGGTCCTCCGCCTGAACCAGATGTCGATGCTGGCGCACAACGGCATCGCCAAGAACTATCTGCAGCTGGAAGAATACCGGCTAGCCGCCGATCACTTCAAGATCGCTGGCAACCGGGCGCTCTACTCCGAAGCCTTCTGGGAGCTGCGCAACATCTGGCTTCAGGCGTACCTTCTGCCCTTCATCGGCATCGCGGCGCTCGTGGCGATCGGCGCCGTCGCGGTTACGCTTGTCGACCGGAAAACGAAGTTCCTTGAACCGGTCCGGACGGCACGGGCGAAAATCACGTCGCAGCGGTTCATCGCCGACGTGCTCTACGCCAAGAACGTGGCGACGAAACCGGCCGACTCGTTCTATTACCTGAAGAAGAAACTCCATGGATCCTATCTCGGAGCGGTCATCCTGCTGGTGATCACGTTTGCCGCCTACCTGCTTTTCATCGCCGGCAAGGGCTTCATCTTCCAGCAGACCGATCTGAAGGACATGGATCTCAACTCAATCATCCTTGGGTTCGTCGCCATCATCGGCCTGTTCATCCTTTGCAGTTATCTCGTGACGTCAATCCAGGACGGCGAAGGCACGCTTGGGGAAATCTTCAAAGGCGTGGCGTATTCGCTCTATCCATTCATCCTCGGCTGCATCGCCTCGACCCTCGTTTCCTACGTCGCCACGACCAACGAGTTGTTCCTGCTCAATGTGATCTTCTACTTCGGATTCGCCTGGACGATTCTGCTCGTGTTCCTTTCGATCTCCGAAATCCAAAACTATACGTTCGGGCAGACCATCAAGAGCGTCCTGCTCACCGTGCTGTTCCTCATCGTCATCCTGCTCGTCTTCTCGTTCGTACAGATGACGATCCGGCAAGTGTTCTCGTTCCTCGAAGAAATCGTGAAGGAGGCGTTTCGCAATGTCGTGGGTTAAAAAACTGCTCGCCGTTCTCGTAACGTTCCTCTCGATCGCGCCGCTTGTCGCCAACGCTGCCTGGGTTTCCACCGCCCGCGACACGCAGGAAAATCCGGAAGCGCTCACCGACATCCCCATTACTTCCTTTGACGCCGGCGGCTATGCGAAACTGCATGAAACCAGCCTCTTCGAATATTACTGGCAGGAAGAACGTGACATCCTCGTCATCAAGGACAAGCGCAACGGCTATACCTGGAAAACGGGTCTGGACATCGATCCGAACCGGACCAAGACGGAACAGAATTCCGCCTGCCGCTCCGCCAGAAACGATTACAATGATGACGCCATCGGTTTCGCTAGGTTCGAGGAGCTCTGTGAAATTCCGGTCGATTCTTTGACCGCGATCGTACCGACCGGACCGCTGCTCGCCAACTCGCTGCTCAATTTCGTGTACTACAAGAAAGGCGCGAGCGATTCCGAATACCAGAATGATACCGTGTACAGCAGCTATGTCAAACTGACGCTTTACGACGTCAACTCGACGCTTCAGAACATCGACGGCGATCCGACCCGCTGGCGCTTCACGTTTGACACGATCGGCCTCGGCGTCGATAAGGACCTGACGCTCATGATCGTCGCTGACGTCACCCTCACCGCCGGCGGCTTCAAACTCGAGATTCTCGAGGATCAGCTGGCAGGAACGTGCCTTCCGTATCTGGCGACGATCAGCGTCGCTCCCTTCATGGGCGCGGTCGGCGGGAAGAAGACCGTCTATACCGCGTCGCCCAAAACGCTGGAGGAAAACGGCTCATACACCGACGTAAGCGGCGTTCAGGAAATGATCGACGGCTATGCGTTCGTCCCCGACGGCGCCGGCGGCCTGATCCGCTTCCGCAACAACACGGTCCCGCTCTCCGAATTCAGTGCGGTCGTCTTCGGCAACGACCCATCGCAGACCTTCCAGAACTACCAGATGACCCTCGGAACCTACGTACCGTTCAAGACGGCTTCGATCCCGGTCTTCGGCATCGCCCATGGTGACAACCAGGCGGCCTTCGTCGCTTATGCGACGGAAGGAGCCGAATTCATGCAGATCATCTCGATGCCCGAAGAAAACGGAACGTTCTACAATTACACGTACGCCAAATTCAAATACAATTTCAAATACAACAAACTCTACACGCTCGACGGCGACAATCCGATCGCGACGATTTCAGACGAAATCAACACGTTTGATGCCGTGATCAATTACGATTTTCTCTCCGGCGACGGCTCGGGCGACGGCTATCCGGCGAACTATGTCGGCATGGCCCTGAAATACAAGGATTACCTTCTGTCCACCGGAGAACTGAATCTGCGGGAAGCCGCAGACGACCAGGTCGGCATCCGCATCGATTTCCTGATGGCCGACTCCGAAGATTCGATCGTCGGCTTCCAGACGAAGGTCGCCACGACCGTCGGGGACGTCCGGGACATCCTGAACGACATCATGGCCGGCGGCATCACCCACATTTCTTCCGGCCTGATCGGCTGGCAGGATGGGGGGGTGACCCTCGGCAATCCCGGAAAAACCGCCTTCACGGTCGCAATCGGTTCGAAGACCGCCTTCAAGAACCTGATTGCCGATTTCGCCGACCAGGGCGTCGACATCTCCTTTTATCAAGACTATTACCTCATCAACGAAGACCAGATATCGCTGTACCGGAATGCCACCAAACATCCCGCCGGCTGGTATGCGCGCCTGCTTTCGTACGAAGAACCGATCTGGACGTTCTATTACGCCCGGCCGCTCAAGAGCGTCGAATGGCTCGCCAAACAGGCGAAGACCTTCCTGGCGATGGGCGCGGATTCGATCACCGTCGACGGCATGACCAACCGCCTCATCACCGATTATACCGGCGAAGGAACGACACGGACGCAGGCGATTGCACTGTTTCGCAATCAACTCGCAGCTCTCGCCGACGACGCCATGATCAACCTGACGAAACCGAACGCGTACCTCTATCCATACGCCGACCGGTATCTGCAGATGGATGTCTATACGACGCAATACCTGATCGAAACCGACACCGTGCCGTTCCTCCAGATCCTCCTGCAGGGGACGATGGAACTGTACGCCGTCTATTCGAATTTTTCGTTCTATACCGGCCAGGACGTTCTGCGGATGATCGATTATAACGTTTGGCCATCATTCGTCCTCACGGCTGAACCGTCGTATGTATTCACCGACACCAATTCCAGCGACTATTATTCGACCGAATACGAACTGTACAAGGAACTGATCGCATCGATCTATGGCTCGGTCAATGACGCGTTGTCCGCCGTCCTGGATGCAACGTGGACGAACCGGGAAATGCTGGCGTCGGGCGTCGTCCGGAACACCTACTCCAACGGCGTCGTCATCCTCATCAACTATACCGACCAGGCTTATCTGTACGCCGACGGCGGCGACATCGTCACCGTCGCTGCGGCCTCGTCGGTCGTCTTGGGAGGCGAGTGACATGGCGAAGAACAAGACGCTGAAAGCCCTCACCGGCGACTCGCGGATCGAGAACCAGAACAAGATCGCCTATCTGTTCCTGCTTCCTTGGCTGCTCGGATTCCTGACGTTCGTGATCTACCCGCTGTTCCAGACCATCTACAATACGTTCTTCAAGATCAAGTCCGAAAGCATCGGTCTGACCTATCTCTACAACCTCATCGACAAGGGCGGAAACTACGGAACGGCCTTCCGAAATCTCTATTTCTTCCCGCAGCTGCTCGATTTCGTGATCATGGAAGTGACGTACGTCCCAACGATCATCATCGTCGCCTTCATCCTCGCAATCCTGCTCAACACCGGCGTCAAGGGCCAGGGTTTCTTCCGGCTGATCTATTTCTTCCCGGTCATCATCATGTCGGGTCCGGTCACCGGCATCCTTTACTGGAACGGTGCCGGCAGTCTGTTGTCTTACTCTGACAATGTCATCTTCAAGATGATTTTGTCTTACAGTCCCGGTTTTGCGGAAGCACTGTCGAGCCTGTTCGCCAACTTCACCATGGTCCTATGGTTCACCGGAATTCCGATCATCCTCTTCATCAACGCGCTCCAGAAAATCAATGTCAATCTCTATGAAGCCGCCAAGATCGACGGCGCCAACGGCTGGCAGATTCTCTGGAAGATCAAGGTTCCGATCGTCAAGCCGACCGCGTTCATCACCGCCGTCTTCACGATCGTCCAGCTTGGCACCTATACCGGTAACCCGGTCTTTCAGACGATTCAAAACTCGATTTACGACCGCGGCGGCGGCATCGGCCTCGCCTCGACCTACGCCACGATCTATTCGATCGTCGTCTTCGGGCTTGTCGGCATCGCCTATCTGCTGCTCGGGAAGCCGGATAAGACGAAGAAAATCGAACTGTCCTCGATCCAACGCGAACGGATGGAAGCCATCGCCGTCCGCCGGGCGAAACAGAAGAACAGGACGGTGGAAGCGCAATGAAGACCCTCGTCCTGAAACTGAAATCCGGTTTTGCGGCTGTTAGCCGGACCTTCACCGCCGTCAGGCATTTCTTCCACATCCGTAAATCGCGGATCGTCCACCTGATTTCCCAGATCGCCATCTATGTCTTCCTGATCACGATCAGTTATGTCTTCCTCTATCCGATCCTGCGGATGGTGTCGATTTCCTTCATGTCGTCATCCGATCTCGTCAATCCGGAAGTCAACTGGTTTCCCAAAAACCTGACGTTCGCCGATTATGCCGTCGCCTGGAAAGTGCTGGACGGCAGCGTCTCGCTCTTCAATTCGATCAAGTTTTCGAGTCTGATGGCGATCTTCCAGACGGTCGTTTCGGCGCTTACCGGTTTTGCCTTCGCCCGCTATGAATTCCGCGGCAAGAAACTGCTTTACTCGATCCTTTTGCTCTCGTTCATCATTCCGGTACCGATCCTGCTCATCTCGCAGTACAATATGTTCAACGCGTTCTACCGGGCGATCGGCTGGACCGGCGCCGGCAAGGGCCTCAACACCTACGACTCGCAGATGATCATGGCGTTCTTCGGCCAGGGGGTCAACTCAGCCATCCTGATCCTGATCTTCGTCAACTTCTTCAAGATGATTCCCAACGATCTGTATGAAGCGGGCAAGATCGACGGCGCCAATCCGTTCCAGCTGTTCTGGCACATCACGGTCCGGCTGTCGCTTTCGACGATCGTCGTCGTCCTGCTCTTCTCGTTCGTCTGGAACTGGAACGAGGACTATGTGACGAAATTCCTAGTGGGCGACGGCATCCAGTTGTTCACCAACCAGCTCGGGAAATTCGATTCGCTCTTCCCGACCCGCACCACGGGAATGACCCATCCGGCCGAAGGCGGCGAGATCCAGCTCGTGGAATCGTTCAAGATGGCGGCGACCGTCATTTCGATCATTCCGCTCCTGCTGCTCTACTTCGTCGGACAGAAATCGTTCGTCCAGGGCATCGAAAAAACCGGCATCACCGGTGAATGAGGACGTTTACGACCGTTGTTTTCCCGGTTCTTTGTGTTATAATGAATGCTGACGAGAGTCGGCATTCACTGTTTTAAGGATGTGAACCCTGTGGAAGTTGCCCGTACCGAACTGAAATTCCAGATTACCATCGATCAGTACATGCAGCTGAAGAACCAGCTACGCCTCGTCATGAACCGCGATCTCCACGCCGACTCGGAAACCGGGGAATATGCGGTTTCGAGCATCTATTTCGATGACATGTACTGTTCCCGCGTCGGCGAAAAGGCCGATGGCATCGAGTATCATCAGAAATACCGCGTCCGCAGCTATGCGGGGGCGGACAGCCGGCTCGAGTTCAAGACGAAGGTCGGCGTCCTGACGGCGAAGGAAACGCTCTGGCTCACCGACGCGATGCGCTCCGGGCTGCTTGCCGCCGACGCGGAACTTTTGGAAGCCCATCTCGACGAACGCCTGATCGCCGACGTCTATGTCCGGATGAAACTCGACGATCTCAGACCGACCCTTGTGATCGACTACCGGCGCGAAGCCTTCACTTTTCCCGAGGGGGACGTGCGCATCACGTTTGACAAGGACGTCGAAGCCTGCCTGTTCGAATCCGACCGCGGCTTCCGGCGCCGCATCCTCGAACCGAGCCAGATGATCCTTGAAGTCAAGTACACCGGATATCTGCCGGAAGTTCTCCGTAAAATTGTTTTTTACCGCAATTATCAGGTCGTTTCCTATTCGAAGTACTATATGGGTTGGGTTCTGCTCAACCAATGAGATCGTGAGATGAGTGACATGAACGCGACTTTGTTTTCCATCACCGACTTTTTTGAAAGCTGGCAGAATCTCGAACTCTCCGTAACGGAGGTCGTCCTCAACCTGCTCATCGCCCTCGCCCTCAGCCTCTGGGTGCTTTTGATCTACAAGCTCAGTTACCAGACCACCGTTTATAACAAGAGCTTTTCGATGACGCTGCCGATCTCCGCCCTCGTCACCTGCATGGTGATCATGGCGGTCGCTTCGAACATCATCCTTTCGCTTGGCATGGTCGGCGCGCTTTCGATCGTCCGCTTCCGGACCGCGATCAAGAATCCGCTCGACACGATCTTCATGTTCTGGACGATCGGCATCGGCATCACCGTCGGCGCCTCCTCCGGCCTCCTGGCGGTCATCGGCTCGGCCGTGATCGGCCTTTCGATCCTGCTCGTCCAGGCGCTTGAGATCTTCACCACCCCCTACATCCTGATCGTCCGCATCGAGGGCGAATTCGACGAAGACGCCCTGATGGCGGAAGCGAAGAAGATCTATCCGAACTATGCCGTCCGCAACAAATCGATCCAGAAGGAAAGAGCGGAATTCACGTTCGAAGTCCGTGGTAAGAAGGACATATCGAAGAAAATCGAACCTTTGAAACAAATCGCCGGCGTCCAGTCGGTGATGCTCCTTTCCTATCGCGGCGACTACGTCGTATAAACCGGGAGGTGCGGCGGCGTGAACGCACGGGAAGCCTACGTCTACATGAAGGATATCGACTATGAGACCATGGCCGCGTTTTTGCGCGCCTACGCCGACATCGCCGTCTACCCGATCGGCAAGGATCTCGTCCGCATCGTCGTCGCCGGCGAAGAGGCTGATTTCCATCGCCTCCGCGAACTGACGCTTCAGGAATTCATTCAGGATTTCACCGCCTTCCTCGTTCCGGAATCCGCCGGGTTCCCGATCGAAGCGATCCTGCCGCAACTGCCGAAAATGGCGCCCGGGGTCTACGGCATCGCCGAACTGATCGCCGAGATCGTCCTGCTCGACCTCGTGCCACTCCGGATCGCGCTCAAGGATTATTACTTCAGTCTCGTCGGCAACGAAACCGTGGAAACCGCGGTCGGCTTCATCCGCGAAAACCAGAACGCCTCGCGGGCCGCCCGTCGGCTCTACATGCACCGGAACACCCTCAATTACCGGCTCGACCATTTCGTCGCTCGGACCGGCATCGACGTCCGTTCATTTGCCGGAGCGCTCGCGGTTTATCTGCTGTACCGGACTTGATTTGTGCAGTTTGCATATGGGAAAAAGCTTGTTATTCCACTATAATGGAAAGTGACCAAATCAGAAACTAGGAGGATACGATTTCATGGCAACATTGACATTCAAACATCTCGACAAAGTGTACGACAACGGCGTTCAGGCGGTCTTCGATTTCACCCTCGACGTCAAGCACAAGGAATTCATCGTTTTCGTCGGCCCTTCCGGCTGCGGCAAATCGACGACCCTGAGAATGGTCGCCGGCCTTGAGGAAATCACCGCCGGTGAACTCTACATCGACGACGTCCTCGTCAACGACGTCGCCCCGAAAGACCGGAACATCGCGATGGTTTTCCAATCCTACGCGCTGTACCCCCACATGTCCGTCTACGACAACATGGCCTTCGGCCTCAAGCTTCGCAAGATGCCCAAGGATGAAATCGAACGTCGCGTCAAGAACGCCGCCGACATCCTCGGCCTCACCGGCTATCTCGACCGGAAACCGAAAGCCCTCTCCGGCGGCCAACGCCAGCGCGTCGCCCTCGGCCGCGCCATCGTCCGCGATGCGAAGGTCTTCCTGATGGATGAACCGCTGTCCAACCTCGATGCCAAGCTCCGCGTCGCCATGAGAGCCGAATTGATCAAGTTGCACGAACGCCTCGGCACGACGACGATCTACGTCACCCATGACCAGATCGAAGCCATGACGATGGCGACCCGCATCGTCGTCATGAAGGACGGCCGGATCCAGCAGATCGGCGCCCCGAAGGAACTCTATGACAACCCGAACAACATGTTCGTCGGCGGCTTCATGGGCACGCCGGCCATGAACTTCCTGACCGGTGAAGTCCAGAATGACGGCTGCTTCTATGTCGAAAACCTGAAACTCAAGATTCCGGAACCGAAGTTCGCCATGCTGAAGGAAAAAGACTATCTGAACCGCCAGATCGTCCTCGGGATCCGTCCGGAAGACATCCACGACGAACTCGTCGCCCTCGAAACCTACAAGGATTCGTCCGCGAACTTCCTCGTCGACGTCGCCGAACTCCTGGGCGCGGAAACGAACATCCACATCTCGGTCGGCAAGACCAACATCATCGCCAAGGTCAACGCCCGCTCCGACGTTCACATCGGCGATCACATCAATCTCGCCGTCAACATGAACAAGAGCCATTTCTTCGACACCGACAATGAACTCCGGATCGTCAAGGCGACCCCCGTCAAAGTCGACGCCGCACCGGTACAATAACATTCCAGAAACCGCCTCCGGGCGGTTTTTTTATCGTTTTTTTCAACACCGGGCTGCATCCGGAAATGGTATAGTAAGACCGGGTGATGGCCATGATCGAATATGTCCGCAAAACGCCGGACGGTCAAATCGAAGTCGGATCCGACGGAACCTTAGGTCGGTACGAGGAACCACTTTCGCGCTATCTGAACCGGCTCGCGTATCGGCGGCTGACGACTTTTACGGGCGCCGTCGAAGCGGCGCGCCGGCAATATGGAATCCGGATCCGGACGCCGATCTATCTCGGCGATGACGTTTTCTTCCTGCCGCTTTGCGGCTTTCGCAGTTCCGGTTGCCTGCTCGTCAATCATTTCGCCATCGTCTGCGTCTCCCGGACGGGCGAAGGCGGCATCGTCATCCGCTTTCGTTCCGGAATGATACTTTTGGCGCCATCGTATGCGATTCTTGAGCGCCAGAGGGCCTTAGCGGAACGGATGTTGGCGCGTCTGAACGACCGGCGAGAGCGGTAAGAAAATGCTTTCACGTTTCCAAATTCCGATACTTTGGGGTGGAATTTCGACAAAATGATAGTATAATATAGCGTGGTGTTCCATAACCTTTTCAGGAGGAAACAATAATGTACAAGAAAACCATTGAAGACATCGAGTTATCCGGAAAGCGTGTTCTCGTCCGCGTCGATTTCAACGTGCCGATGAAAGCGGGCGTCATCACCGACGACAACCGCATCGTCCAGGCGCTGCCGACGATCCGCTACATCATTGCCGAAAAAGGCAAGGCGATCCTGTTCAGCCATCTCGGCCGCGTCGAAACCGCCGAAGACATGGCGAAATCGTCGCTCGCTCCCGTGGCGAAGCGGTTGGAAGAACTGCTCGGCCAAGCGGTCAAGTTCGTTCCCGTAACGCGGGGCGAAGTCTTGGAAACCGCCATCGCCGACATGAAGAACGGCGAAGTGCTGATGTTCGAAAACACCCGTTTCGAAGACGTGAACGGTAAAAAGGAATCGAAGAACAATCCGGAACTCGGTCTGTATTGGGCTTCGCTCGGAGATGTATTCGTCAATGACGCGTTTGGGACCGCGCATCGCGCCCATGCCTCGAATTCCGGCATCGCCGCCCATCTGCCGGCCGTCGCCGGTTTCCTGATGGAGAAGGAACTCCGCTATATCGGCGGCGCCGTCGACGATCCGGTCCGGCCGTTTATCGCCATCCTCGGCGGAGCGAAAGTCTCCGACAAGATCGGCGTCATCGAAAATCTTCTCGCCAAAGCCGACAAGATCCTGATCGGCGGCGGTATGGCCTATACATTCATGAAGGCCCTCGGCCACAACATCGGCACCTCGATCTGCGAAAACGACAAACTCGATCTCGCAAAATCGCTCCTCGACAAGGCCCAGGGCAAGATCGTCCTTCCGGTCGATCTCGTCGTCACGAAGGAATTCGCCAACGACACGCCGTTTAGAACGACGACTTATGGCAATATCCAGGATGACGAAATGGGACTCGACGTCGGACCCAAGACGATCGAACTCTTCAAAAAGGAACTCAAAGGCGCCAAGACGGTCGTCTGGAACGGCCCCCTTGGCGTGTTCGAATTCGCTAATTTTGCCAAAGGCACGCGGGCCATCTGCGAAATTCTGGCGGCCATGAAGGATGCCAAGACGATCATCGGCGGCGGCGATTCGGCGGCGGCGGCGATCCAGATGGGCTTCCAGGAAAAGTTCACGCACATTTCCACGGGCGGCGGCGCTTCCCTCGAATATCTCGAAGGCAAGTCCCTCCCCGGCGTCGAATCGCTCGACGATGCGGACCCGTGCGACTGCGATTGCGGCTGCCATCACTGAAATGCCCCTGATCGGCGGTAAAATCAAACAGCTCCGGCTTGAGAACGGCCTGACCCAGGAAGAACTGGCCGATCGTTCCGAACTGACCAAAGGGTTCATCTCGCAGCTCGAACGCGACCTGACGAGCCCGTCGATCGCGACCCTTCAGGACATCCTCGAAGTGCTCGGCACCAACCTCGCGGAATTTTTCAGCGAGGCCGAAGATGAAAAGATCGTCTTCACGAAGAACGAATTCTTTGAGAAGATCGACCCCGAAAACAAGCGGAAGATCAGCTGGATCGTCCCCAATGCCCAGAAATACGAGATGGAGCCGATCATCCTCGAACTCGATCCGGGCGGTCATCATGAAGAAGAACCTCACGCCGGCGAGGAGTTCGGATACGTGCTCGAAGGCGAGATCGTTTTAAAACTCGGATACAAGAAATTCCGAATTGAAAAAGGCCAGACGTTCTATTACATCGCCAACAAAAACCATACGCTGGAAAACGCGTCGAAACGCAAAGCGGTCGTGCTCTGGATCAGTACGCCCCCCATGTTTTAATTTAGAGGAGAATCCCAATGGAAAAAACCATCTTGATCAAGAGCACGGCGGGTCTGCACGCCGAACTGGCGGCGAAAATCGTGCAAACGGCGAGCCGCTACGATGTGGACATCCGTTTGATTTATGCCAACGTCACGATCGATGCCAAATCGATCCTCGGACTGATGAGCCTGGCGGTTCCGTCAGGCGAGAACGTGAAACTCGTCGCCATCGGCGACAAAGCGGACAAAGCAATCGCCGACATCGAAAAGATTCTCGGCTGAAGAGGCGATACCATGCGAAAACCAATCATTGCGGGAAATTGGAAGATGTTCAAGACCCGCGACGAAGCCCTCTATTTCATCATGAAGGCTTCGACGACGATGCCGCCGGTCAAAGACGTCGACACCGTCATCTGTGCCCAGGCACCGCTGATGCGCTGCCTCATGAAACGTCAGGGGGACAATCTCCGCATCGGCGCCCAGAACCTGCATTCCGCCGATGAGGGCGCCTATACGGGCGAAGTCTCCGGACCGCTGCTCAAAAGCTACAACATCGATTACGTGATCGTCGGTCACAGCGAACGGCGCAAATACTGTTTTGAAACCGACGAGGTCGTCAACCAGAAAGTCTTCGCCGCGCTTCGCAACGGCCTGACGCCGATCGTCTGCGTCGGCGAAATCCTCGACGAACGGCTGGCCGGTACGACCAATGACGTCCTCCGGCGTCAGGTCGCCAAGGCATTTGCCGGCGTCGACGAGAAACAGATGAAAAGAATCGTCATCGCCTATGAACCGGTCTGGGCGATCGGCACCGGCAAGACGGCCACGGCCGACATCGCCGACGAAGCGTGCGGATTCATCCGCTCGCTGATTGCGGAACTGTTCAGTCCCGCCGTCGCCGAAGCCATTCGGATTCAGTATGGCGGTTCGGTCAATCCGAAAAACATCGACGAACTGCTGGCAAAACCGAACATCGACGGCGCCCTGATCGGCGGTGCATCCCTGGATCCCGATCAGTTCGCGTATATGGCGAACGCCGCTCTGAAACGACTATGAAAAGAACAAAGAACCGGCCATTTTCCGGTTCTTTTTTTTATTTTTCCCCGGTTTTTCCGGGAAGGTTATTGCATAAAACGCAAATGATGGTAAAATAGGAAAAAGCGAAATCATCTTTTTGGAGGATTCTATGAAAAAACTGCTTGGCTTGCTGGTCGCCGTCTTTGCCCTCTTCGCCTTCATCGCCTGTGAGGAAACGACGACCACGGCGACTTCTGCTCTGACCACGGCTTCGACCACAGCGACTTCCGGAACTTCGACGGGAACCACTTCGGGGACCGTCACGACGACGGAAACGACGACCGAACCGACTACCCAGACAACCACGACGACCGAACCGGCCTCCACCTACACGGTGAAAACCGTCGTATTCGTCAATTTCTCGACCGAATTCATCGACGATACGCCGATGACGGAACTGGATCTCTATTTCTATCCGGAAAAAGCCGGCATCCCCTATGTCGACATCGAAGAATTCATCGAATTGCTCCGCGGCATCATCGATGAGACCATCGAGGTCGAAATCGACCCGATCAACCAGACCGTCAACGTCTTCGTCGAATACTTTCTGACGGAAGAAGAAAAGATCGAATACGGGACCGAAGAGGACTCGATCGTCGAATACTGTCTCTTCAATTTCGCGACGACGACCGTATCCGCTCCCAACATCGACAGCTTCGATTACTTCACCGGCGAAACCGAGACCGACTTCTCTTCCGGCCTGAATCTGGTTTCCTATACCGAAGAAGAACTGCCGGCGTTTCACGTCGATCTCACCGAGTATCTTTTCACGTTCAAAATTCTCGAGATCGAGGACGATGCCGATCATTACACGATTCCGCTCCACCTCGCCAATCTGTTTCTGACCGGCTCGATGTTCGACGTCGTCAACAACGGCGACTATCTCTACGGCATCGACACCTATCAGCTGGGAGAAGTGGACGACATCAGTTCGCCCCTGCATGTCGCCGTCAGTCTCAATGACGACGAAACCCCGGCGATGAAGACCGAATCGGAATACTTTCTTTCCTTCGTCTTCGATTATTTCTATGGCCTCAAGGACTACAAGAGCATCGACAGTTTCATCGATTATGTCGATACGTATTTCTCGCGTCTGACGGCGTTTGAAAAATCGCTCTACAAATTCACCGATTCGCTCGCCGACCTGCACACCGGCATCATCTCGGTCGGTCATACGAACCCCACGTACGACTACTACGCGACGACCGATTATCCCGCTTACATCTATGATTATTCATACGAATATTACGGCTGCGGATGCAATTCGGTGACCGATCCCTTCCAGCTCGAGTTTTACGAAGACCTGGCCTATTACCGGATCGACGGCTTCACTTCCGAATTCAAAGCCGACATCGAAGCCGACATGGAAGCGATCCGCGCGGCCAACCCGGCCTACGTGGTCATCGATCTCTCCTGCAACGGCGGTGGCGTTCTCGCCGGCGTGTTCCATCTGCTCAACTACCTGACCAACGCCGACATTTCCTTCTATACCGTGACGCTGGGAGCGCGCTCGAGCGCGACCTACGACGTCGAAGGCGA
>CAZFHR010000009.1:0-19594 GCA_964519115.1 uncultured Candidatus Izemoplasmatales bacterium | reverse complement strand
AAGCCGCCCATGAACGACATCGAAGCGGTCGGAGCGCGCATATCGCGCCGCGCCTACCAGAACACCGGCCTCACCGAGAAACAGCGCTCACAGCTTGACCAGGCCGTCAAAAGGTGCAACGAAACGTCCGGACTGACGATCAGTCTTTGGTTCGATCGGCCGGAGCTGTTCGGCGGCTTCCTGAAAAGTTACGGGCTGCTCGCCGGCGTCAGGAACCTATTCGTCATGGCCGGACCCAAAAACGATCCGCATCTGGCGGAAAAGATCGGCTACTATGGTGAACGGCTCGTTCTCGAGGCAACGAAACTCGATCTTGACACCTGCTGGGTCGGCGGATCCTATGACCGAAAGGCCGTTAGAAGCATCATCGCCGATGCCGACACAGCGCTTGCGGTCATCGCTTTTGGAAACGCCGGAAAGGAATATTCACCGCGTGAACGGTTCATCAGGCTGCTTGCCCATCGCCGGAAAACGAATCGCGACCAATTCTTCCTCTCCGACGGTACTGAACCGGCATGGTTCCAAGCCGCCATCGATCTCGTCGTCAAGGCGCCTTCAGCGGTCAATCAGCAACCGGTTGTCTTCACCGTCGAAAACGGCGTGATCCAGAGCGGCCTGCGGATCCACAATGCTGCTGCCATGGTCGATCTTGGCATCGCGAAACTCCATTTCGGACTGGCTTGTCCCACTGGGTTCTGGGCCTGGGGCGAAAACGGTATTTTCACCTACCGATGAATCAAAACGGCTTCCCCGAAGGAAGCCGTTTTGTTCACTTGAGATCAAGGAATTCGCGCAGGAACGTTCCGACGGCGCCTTCCCGGGCGCCATCCGGAAGAATCCGATCGGCGATTTTCAGCAGATCGGGATGACTGCCCTTCATCGCCACGCCGAGCCCGGCATACGCGAGCATTTCAAGATCGTTGTGGCCGTCCCCGATGGCGATCACCCGCTCGCGTGGAAATCCGAGCCACTCGGCTACATGAGCCAGCCCCTTGCCCTTGTTCGATTCTGGGGTGAAAACTTCGACGATCGAATCGTATTCTCCGGAAAGATGCCATACCCGGGCGAGGACGGAGCCACGGTATTTCTCGTTGATGTAGTTCTCAATGAACGTGCCTGTGCCCTGCTTGCCGATGATGATGAAGCCGTTGGGGTCCTGTTTGAGGATGTCGTGGAGCGGGCCGATGTGCACTTCGGAATCCGGCGTACGGTGCAGGAGCGGTTCGATGGCGGCTTCTTCCCGGTACAGATAGATGGTGTCCCGGACTTCGCTGAAGGCGTTGCGGATGTAGTCGACGTTGTGATCGAAGATGTCGACGATCCATTCCTTGCGGACGGTGAAATTGATGATCGGGAACGACGGATCCTTGGGGTGGGTAATGAGGCCGCCGTTGTAATTGATGATGGGGGTGTCGAGCCCGAACCGTTCATAGACGAAACGACTGCTTCGGTAGGGCCGACCGGTGGCGATGACGATCTTGTGGCCGGCTTTTTGGAGGTCGCGCATAAACGAACAAAACGATTCGTCCAGCGAATCGAAGTCGTACAAAAGCGTGCCATCTAAATCCAAAGCAATCAGATATTTGTCCATCGTCTCACCTTTTTTTTAATTATCTCATAAAGGGGCACCTTATGCAAACGTTATATGTTTATTGCTAATTAGGTATATATATATTATAATTTTCACGATAGAGAGGTGTGCGCGCATGAATGCGACGATGGGTTTGAAGACGGCTTTGATCATGGCAACCTGGTTTGAAACCTATTGGCCGGCCATCCGGAATTTTTTGCTCGGGATGGTGACGGGATTCGTGCTTCTCAGCATGGGAATCGCGTTTGCGATGATTTCCGACCGCAACCGCAAGCGCAAGATCATCATGAGCAAGGAAGAGCCGCTGGAAAAGTCCGCTGTCCGCGCGATGATCAAGCAAAAACAGGATCTGCTCACGGAAACCGCGCGGATCGCCGACAACGCCTATTTCCGCGTCGCCTTCGATCTGTCGCTGGAACTGATGAACGAAATCGCCAAGTACTACTTTCCCAATTCCCGGTATCCGATGTATGAACTGTCGCCGCAGGAACTGCTCGACCTCAACAGTTACATCATCAAGCGGCTGGAAAAAATCATCAACGGCAAATTCATCCGCCGGTTCAAGAATTTCCGGATTTCGACGATCATCGACATCCTGAATCGGAAAAAGGCGATCGACAACAGCAAGCTGATGAAATTCAACCGCCAGTTCAAAATCTCGAAAATCCTGAGCTATGGCGTCACGATCCTGAATTATGCGAACCCGGTCTACTGGTTTCGCAAGCTGGCGCTGAAGCCATCGACGAACCTCGTCACCAAAGAACTTTGCAAGATGATCATTTCGATCGTCGGGGAAGAAACCAGCAATCTTTATAGCAAGAAGATGTTCGCCACCCCCGATGACGCGGCGGCGATCGAAGCCCAGCTCGACGAAGTCATCGAGCTCGCGAATTCAGAACCGGAACCCAAGCCGCAATAAGGAGGCGTGTCCGATGTTGTTCAAGAAAAAGAAGATGCCGGAACGGATCGTTCCCGGCGTGGAACGGACGGCGGACAACCGCACGTTCTTCATACCGAAGATAGCCGAAATCGAAGACAAAGAGACGATGAAACGCCGTTTCGTGTCTCCGATTTTCGGGCAGCACGTCAAAGACGACATCATCGTCCACAATGATCGCGGCAGCACGGGCGACATCGACAAGAAGTACGATGCGTTCCGCAAAGGCAAGGAGAAAGTGCTGACCAAGGAAGAAGCCAAGAAACGCTATGGCGATTCCTATTATGAATTCCAGACCATCAACAACGCCGACAAATCACGGCTTCTGAAAGGCGAGATCGACGCCGAATACCTCGCCAACCGCAAACGGGAAAACGTCGCGGAACAAAACGAACCAACACCGGCGCCGATCGCGGAACAGGTTTCGATCGACGCGTTTTTCAATGCCGTTGCCAAGCAGGATGAAATGGCGGATGATTCCGGCGAAAAGGAAATGCCGGAGGATTTCACGATGGAACATCCGACCGGCGGCCTCGATTCCGACCGTTTCGGACCGATTGACGAAGAAGAGGAAGAGAATATACTGTTCGCCGAGAAAACCCTGGACCGGGAACAGCCCGCTTCCGCAGTCGTTGAAACCGAACCGATCGAACCCGTTTTCGACACTGAACTGGAAGAAGTCGCGCAAAAGCGGGCGGAAACCGCTCGGATGAACATCATGACCGATTATGATGATTATCGGCTTCCACCGCTCGCGTTGCTTCGGAAATCACCGCCGAAGAAGGCCGGCACCGACGAGTGGATCGTCAAGAACATCGATATCATCAATCAGACGCTGATTGCCTTTGGCATCAGCGGCGAAGTCGTCGCCCATACGAAAGGACCGTCGGTCACGCGCTATGAAATCGCGCTTGACGCCGGCGTCCAGACAAAACGGATCACGGCGATTTCCGATAATTTCCAGATGAGCCTGAAAGCGCTTTCGATCCGCATCGAAGCCCCGATTCCGGGAAAAAACACGATCGGCATCGAAGTACCGAACGAAATCCGCGAATCGGTCTGTTTCGGCGACGTCGTCGACAACCCGAAATTCATCCATTCGCACGATCCGCTGTTGTTGGCGATCGGGCTCGACATCGACGCCAATCCGGTATACACTTCGATCGAAGGCATGCCGCACGGGCTCGTCGCCGGCAGCACGCAAAGCGGCAAGTCCGTCTGCATCGCCGCCATCATCGCCAGCCTGATCATGCGGAACAAACCGGATCAAGTCAAACTGCTCCTCATTGACCCGAAGAAGGTCGATCTGCAGCAATTCGCCGATCTGCCGCATCTCGTGACGCCGATCATCGACGATCCGAAACTCGCGATCGAATCGCTCAAGTGGGCCGTCAAGGAAATGGAACGACGTTACGACGTGCTCAAGCATTTCAAAAGCGTCAACGTCAAGGACTATTACGAACGACGGATCAACGATCCCGAATTTGAAAAGATGCCGCGGCTGGTCGTCATCGTCGAAGAAGCGTCCGACCTCCTGATCAGCGGCGGTCCGGAAGTCGAAGACAACGTCCTGAAACTCACGCAGAAATCCCGCGCCGTCGGCATTCATCTGATTTTGGCTACGCAGCGGCCTTCCGCCGATATCCTCAAAGGTTCGATCAAGGCAAATATTCCGACCCGGTTCGCATTCAAGGTTCCGTCCTCGACGGATTCGATGGTCGTTCTTGACACCACGGGCGCGGAAAAGCTGCTCGGACGGGGCGACATGCTGCTGTCGGAAAACGGTCTGATCCGCCGGCTTCAGGGGGCGTTCCTTTCACCCGATGAAATCGAAGCGATGACTACCTTCATCAAGGATCAGGCCTATCCGCAGTATCTGTTCACCCATGAATCGCTCGGGCAAAACGGCAAGAACACCGAAGAAGCCGCGGAACTCGACGATCTGTTCGCCGCCGTCGCCCGCTATGTGGTCACGGAAGAAAAATGTTCCCTCAACAAAATCACGCAGGAATACGGCGTCGGATTCAATCGTGCGACGCAGATCGTTTCGTCGCTCGAACTGTACGGCATCGTTTCGGCCAACGTCGGGACCAAGCCGCGCGAAGTGCTGATCACGCCGGAAAAACTCGAGGATATTCTGCAGAAACTGGGTCGGAGATGATCATCGATGGTTGATTTCGAACAACAAGACGAGCCTCAAGTACAACTACAACCGATCCTTGAACTGATCGATCCCGCGTTCGCCGCGGAAAACGCGAAGCTGATGAAAAAAGCGTGGCGCAAGGTTCTTTCCTTCACGATTGCAACGGCAATCGTCGTCCTGATCGTGATTCTCCGCCAGGGACAGCATCTTTTCATTTTCAACTTCGCCGACCAGAACTTGAACGCGACCACGACCAGCCGTTTCTTCAGCATCGTGACCTATGCGTTCCTGATCTTCACGGCGGCCTATGCGCTGCACTTCGGCACCGTGATGCGCCGCCGGCGGGCGATGTCGGAACGGGAAGCCTTTGATTCATTCGCCGTTTTCAAGAAGAAATACGATACCTTTGACATGATCGGCGTCATTCCCGCGTTTCTGGCGCTGATCGTGATCGCCAATGCCTTCTTCCTGTCTCCGGCCGTCGTCGACGGACCATCGATGCAGCCGACCTTTTATACGGAGGACGCCGTCATCGTCTACCATTTCAATGTCACGTATGAAGAAGGCGACATCATCGTTTTCGCTCATGGTGACAAATTGTTGATCAAGCGTTTGGTCGGGCTTCCTGGCGATCATCTGACGGTTTCGGCAGACGGCGTGGTGCTGAACGGCACAGTGATCGAAACCAACGTCGGAATCCCCTATATTCCCTATGACGGCGACATCCCCGAAGGCATGTACTTCGCCATGGGAGATAATCGGAGCGTCTCGACCGACTGCCGTGAATTCGGACTCATTGCCGCTGAAGACATGCTTGGCATCGTTCTCGTCAAAATCGATTTATTCTGATTTCACCGTGAAAGGGGGAAACCGCATGAAACAAATCCAATGGTTTCCCGGCCACATGGCGAAAGCCAGACGGCTCGTCGAGGAAAAGCTCGGCTTCGTCGATCTGGTTTTCGAACTGCTTGATGCGCGGATTCCCGTATCCTCGGCCAATCCGATGCTCGATGACATCATCAAGGCGAAACCGCGGCTGATCGTGCTGAACAAGGCCGATCTCGCCGATCCGAAAGACGTGGCCGACTGGATCGGCCATTTCCGTAAAATCGGCCGCCCCGCGGTCGCGGTGAATTCCCTCGCCGGCGATCCGAAAAAAGAAATCATCGCCGTTTCGAAACGAATCCTGAAAGACGCCCTGGCCAAAGAAGCGGCCAAGGGCATGAAAGACCATCCCATCCGCGCTCTCGTCGTCGGCATTCCGAACGTCGGGAAATCGGCGTTCATCAACCGGCTCGCCGGCCGTCCGGCGACCCAGACCGGTGACAAGCCGGGGGTGACGAAAAGCCAGCAGTACATCAAGGTCGCTTCCGAACTGGAGCTGCTCGACAATCCCGGCATCCTCTGGCCGAAATTCGATGATCCGGAAGTCGGTATCCGCCTGGCCCTGCTCGGTTCGATCAAGGATGACATCCTGCCGCTGGAAGAAATCGTTCATTCCGGCATCCGGTTTCTCGCCGCGAACTATCCCGGCGTCATCGAAAAACGCTTCGGCATCGCCGCTTTCGATCCTGAGGATCTGGCGGGAGTCCTCGAAGCGATCGGCCGCAAACGCGGCTGTCTGATTGCCGGCCACGGCGTCGACTACGATCGCGTCGTCAAACTGTTCCTCTTCGAACTCCGCAATCAGAAATTCGGAAAACTGACCTTTGAGAAGGCGCCACGCGATGTATGAGTATGAGCTGGCGCTGATGCTGCGGGGCTGCAAGGCGATCGCCGGGGTTGACGAAGTCGGCCGCGGTCCCTTGGCAGGTCCGGTCGTCGCCGGCGCCGTGATTCTGAATCCCGCCGATGAAATCGCCGGCATCGACGATTCCAAACGGCTCACCGCCAAACGCCGCGAGATTCTCGCCATCGAAATCAAGAAGCGGGCGATCGCCTGGTCGACGACGGCGGTGAGTGAAACCGAAATCGATGCAATCAACATCTACCAGGCCTCGCGGAAAGCGATGATGCAGGCGATCGCGAAACTTTCCGTCGCCCCCGATCACATTCTTTCGGATGCCATGCCGCTTCCCGATGCCGGCATTCCCTATACCGCGATCATCCACGGCGATCGGCTTTCCGCCTCGATCGGCGCCGCTTCGATCATTGCCAAAGTCGAGCGCGATGCCCTGATGGACGCAATGGCCATCCGCTTTCCCGGATACGGATTTCGAAGAAACAAAGGTTATCCGACGCCCGAACATCTCGATGCCCTGACACGGCTTGGCATCACCCCGATCCACCGGAAAACATATCATCCGGTCCGCGTCGTCTATGAACGCCAGACCAGTCTCGACCTAGGAAACGGAGGACACCCCGATGAAACCGATCAAAGCCGTCATCTTCGATCTTGACGGAACCCTGCTCGACACGATCGCTGATATCGCCGACAGCATGAATCGGGCGTTGTCGCTGTTCGGGTTCCGAACGTTTAACATCGCCGAATACAAGCTTTTCGTCGGCCGCGGCGTCGATGTCCTCGTCGACTGCGTCCTTGGCAAGACGGCCGCTTCGGAAAAAACCTGGAACGCCGTCCGAAAGATGTATCTTAAGACCTACGCCGAATGGCAAAGCCGGAAGACCCAGCCTTATTCAGGCATCGTCGAAACGGTGATGGCGCTCAAGGCGGCGGGCATTGTCGTGAACGTCCTTTCGAACAAGCCGGATCCCGACACGAAAGCGGTCGTTGATTTCTATTTTCCCGCCCGCCCGTTCACTCACGTCATCGGCCAGCGGCCGGGACATGCGGTGAAACCCGATCCCAGTTCGGCGGAAGAAATCGTCGCTTTGCTCGGTTGTGACAAAGAAGAAGTTCTATATGTCGGCGATACCGCGACCGACATGATGACGGCGACAAACGCCGGACTGGAATCCGTCGGCGTCCTCTGGGGATTCCGCGATCAAGAAGAACTGGAAGCCGGCGGCGCCATCCATCTCATCGAACGCCCGGAAGAACTGCTCACGATCGTCGCAAGGAGGGGAACGGCTTGATCATCACCCTGCAAAAACTTCTCGAAACCGACCTCAAAGGTAAAGTCGTGGTCTTCGAAACCGATACCGTCTACGGCATCGGCTGCCTGCTAAACGATGAAGCCGCCATCCAGCGAATCTATGCAATCAAGAACCGGGAAGCGGTCAAGCCGATGGCGGTGCTCTGCGCCGATGTTACCCAGGCGGCACCGCTTTTCGCCGATTTCCGGCCAGCGGCGAAAATCGCCCAAACATACTGGCCAGGAGCACTGACGATCGTTTTGCCCAAGTCCAAACTCGTACCTGCCTTTGTGACGGCCGGGATGCCATCGGTCGGCATCCGCGTTCCCGCCTGTCCGACCGCGCTTGCAATTCTGCGACGTTTCGGTCCGATGGCGGTGACGAGCCTCAATCTCAGCCATGAACCGGCGATTCTCGCCAGCGCCGATGCGCTGAAATATGCCGATATCGTCGACTACCTCGTTAGCGGGGGCGACCTCGACGGCATCGCATCCACGGTGTACGATCCGCTTGCGAAAAAGACGTTGCGTCAGGGCGCCATCGTCATCGCTGAATGACTTTTCGGCAACGCTGTTTGCCGGAGGGTGGAACGATTCTTGGAAATAACGTTGTAAAACACACCGCTTTTGGCTATAATTGTTATGAAATGCGGCCGGACCCGCCGCTTTGGCTTTGCCAAGGGTCCAGGAGGGGGATCGTTTGATGAAAATCGCCATCGGTTCCGATCATGCGGGGTATCCGTACAAAGCCCCGATCATCACAGCGCTTCAGGAGCGGGGCATCGAAGTCCTTGATCTTGGGACGGACTCGACCGTCGCGACGGATTATCCGATCTATGCTTTTCGCGTCGCCCGCGCCGTCGTCGGCAAGGAAGCGGATCTTGGCATCCTGATCTGCGGGACCGGCGTCGGCATGGCGATCGCGGCCAACAAGGTCAAAGGCATCCGGGCCGGCGTCGCGGAGACGGCGTTCGCCGCCAAGGCGACCCGCGAACACAACGACGCGAACATCCTCTGTCTGGGATCGCGGACTAATACGCTACCCGAAGTGCTGGCCTACGTCGGCATCTTCCTTGACGCCGCGTTTGCCGGCGGCGAACGCCATCAGAAACGCATCGACATGATCCGCGATTTCGAGGAGGAACAGGCATAATGGGCAAACTGACGATCATCAATCATCCACTAATCGAACACAAGCTGGCCATCATCCGCAACAAGAACACCGACACGAAAACATTCCGCGAGAACGTGAACGAAATCGGCAGCCTCGTCACGTACGAAATCACCCGCGATCTGACGACGCGCCCGATTGAAGTCGAAACGCCGATCGCGAAGACGATTTGTCAGGTCCTGGCGAAAGAAGTCGTGATCGTGCCGATCCTCCGGGCAGGTCTTGGCATGGTCGATGGCATCCAAATGGTTATTCCGACGGCCAAGATCGGTCATATCGGCCTCTATCGCGACGAAACGACGCTGTTGCCTCACGAGTATTACGTCAAACTGCCGAAGGAAGTGTCGGAAGCGACCGTTCTCGTCGTCGATCCGATGCTTGCGACGGGCGGTTCGGCGATCGTGGCGATCAACCACATCAAGCAACGCGGCGGAAAAGACATCCGCTTCGTCGGCCTCGTCGGCTGTCCCGAGGGCATCAAGGCCCTTCGCGCCGCCCATCCTGACGTCGACATCTATCTCGTGAAAGAGGACGAACGGCTGAATGAGTTCGGCTACATCGTGCCCGGCCTCGGCGATTGCGGCGACCGGCTTTTCGGGACCAAGTGACGAAACGATCGGGAACAAAAAAACAGAAGATCTGCTGATCTTCGTTTTTTATAAAAAAAACGCTTTGTCTTGCGTGAAAACGGTCTTTTCCCAGTCAATTTCCCGGTATTGGTTTGACATCCACATCCGGTTTTGGTATAATCCATTTTACAGTTAAACTGAAGCGAGGTCGATTCATCCATGTTGATAAAACGCATTCAAAACAGCCGCCTGCTGCAACTCGCCGTCCTGATACTCGCCATCGGCGTTATTTTCGGCTCGATTGTTCTCATTCGCAACATCCCGATGTACCTGCCGGTCGGTGTCGACATCAACCAGGATGCCATCGTGTCCGGCTCATCTCGGACCGTCGCCATCCGCGGCAACGACGTCTTCTATTTCGCCGACGGCCTGTCGGGAAAAGGCATCTACCTGCTCGCCGACGGAGCGGATGAACCCGAACTGATCGTTTCGACGGACGCCGTCGACGCGGTTGCGGCGAATTCCCTGTTCCTGTATTATGCCGTGCCGCAGGCGGATGACTATTCCGTCATCAACCAGTTTGATCTCACGGCCGCCACCGTCACCGCGGCGACGATACCAATCCGTTTTCTCAAAGGCGTCGGCGCCACCGACGGTTATCTGTTCTTCCAGGGTTGCATCGAAAACGAAAACACCTGCAATTCGGTTTCGGCGATCGTCGAAGCGGACGTTGTCGATGAACTGATCGACGAAGAATTCCGGATCTACAAGAACGACATCGTCGACAACGAACATCCCGATCGTTTCTGCAACCGCAATTTCGATTCGATCTCGACCGACCCGACGAATCCGAAACTGATGTCGATGTACATCAACACTACGGAAATTCCCGGGTTCGCGATCGTCTACCTCGCCATTCCGAACATCAATCCTTCGACCGTCCTCCTCTATCCGCTCATCATGTCTTCCGTCGACATCTATCATATCGCCAGCGGCCAAAAGATCGTAGCTTCGACGAGCAATGAGATTTCCTATTACGTTTCCGCGACGCGGCAATTGACCCGGCTCCAGAACTATGCCCGCCTTTCTGGAACGGTCAAATACACGCGTTATCAGTTGGCCATCTTTGCCAGCCTGATCGAAACGAAAGTGCATGCGAGCGTCAATTTCACCGACCATTATCCCGAACTGTACGACAACGACCTCTATTTCACCTTCGGCGCTCCCGCCTCCCTGGATCATGAAAACCTGACCTACATCGGCACGAAATGGAACAACACAAGCGACACCTCCATTTTCCAAATGGTCGAGAAGCGGCATCTCGAAGACGTCGTTCTCAACTATGTGCTTTCGACGGGGACGCTCACGATCGTCTACACGACGGTCGAAGACGAGCGGATCATCGGCCGGACCGATGACGCCATCTATCTATATGATGAAGGCGACATTCTCCAATATGACATCGCCAGCGGCGAAAAGACGCTCGTCTACCATATCGGTCGATTCACCATCGGCAAGACCCTCAACATCGATTTCGCCGGCGATTTTCTCATCGCCTACACCTCCGATTACCGCTATGTCGAGAAAATCGACCTGACCTGAGAAGGAACGATTATGCAGACACGCGGATTCATGATCGTATCGGCCTGGCGCAATCGCGGCGTCGTCCTGCCCAAGCGGGCAACGGCGCACGCCGCCGGCTACGATATCGCGGCCGCGGAAACGACCGTTATCCCGCCCAAGGCCGTCGGGTTCATATCTACGGGGTTGAAAGCCTATATGCTTCCCGATGAAGTGCTGCGCGTATATGCCCGCAGTTCGCTTCCCAAATCCCGCGGGCTGATGCTGGCGAATGCCGTCGGGATCATCGACGCCGATTATTTCGACAGCGCCGAAAACGAAGGGCACATCCGCATCCAACTTTACAATTTCACGAACGAAGCGGTCACGATCGTGGTTGGCGAACGCATCGTCCAGGGTATCTTCCAGAAATATCTGACCGTCGATGATGAACCGGCTGTCACCGATCGTCGCATCGGCGGCATCGGATCGACGGGGAAATGACCACCTAAGGGTGGTTTTTTTCACGGCGACGGATTGTGCTTGCTTTCTCGCGGAATATTTGATAAAATATTAACGCCGTAAAAAATACACACACCGACGAGCGATGCGCCCGGAGCCGGACCCCCGGCGGCGCTAGCGATGAAGGCGGTGGAGGCAAAATCAAAAACAGGAGGATTCAAAAGCAATGGGCGTTATTTCCATGAAAAGCCTGCTCGAAGCAGGCGTGCATTTTGGACACCAGACGCGTCGATGGAATCCGAAGATGGCCAAGTACATCTTCACCTCGCGCAACGGGATCCACATCATCGATTTACAGAAGACGAGTGATTGCATCGACATCGCCTACAAGGCCCTGTTCGACATCGTCGCCGCCGAAGGCAAAGTGCTCTTCGTCGGAACCAAGAAGCAATCCCAGGAACCGGTTCGGGACGAAGCACTCCGTACCGGACAGTTTTTCGTCGACAAACGCTGGCTCGGCGGCACGCTGACCAACTTCAAGACGATCAAACGCTCCATCAAGAAGCTCCAGGATCTGTACAAGATGGAAAAAGACGGCACGTTCGCCGTTCTGCCGAAAAAAGAAGTCATCAATCTCCGCAAGGAAATGGACCGTCTGGAAAAATTCTTAGGCGGCATCAAGGAAATGAAGAATCTGCCGCAGGCCATCTTCATCATCGACCCGCGCAAAGAACGCAACGCCATCCTCGAAGCCCGCAAACTGTCGATCCCGGTCTTTGGCATCGTCGACACGAACTGCGACCCGGACGATGTCGACTACATCATCCCGGCCAATGACGACGCGCTCCGTTCCGTGAAACTGATCGTTGCGAAAATGGGCGACGCCATCGCCGAAGCCCTCGGCGGTGAAATCGGCGCCACTACGACTCCTGCCGCTCCGGTCGCTTCCGCCACTGCTCCGATTACGCCGACTACCGCTCCGGTCACGCCGACACCAACTCTGGTCACTCCCGCCCCCAAACCGGCCGCAGAAGCGAAACCAGCGGTGACGCAAAAACCGGCAACTGAAGTGAAACCGGCCGTGACGCAAAAACCGGTCGTTGAAGCCAAACCAGTCGTTGAAGCCAAACCGGTCGTTGAAGTCAAACCCGCCCCCGTCGCCGTCCAGGAACCCGCACCGGCCGCTCCCGCCGCCGTATCGGACCTCGAAGCGAAGACCGTCAAAGAACTGCAACAGCTGGCCAAGGAACGCGGGTTGTCCAATTATTCCGCTCTTCGCAAAGCCGAACTTATCGAAGCCTTAAAATAACCTTGATCGGGAGCTGACGTCAGCTCCCTTTTTTCTCTGAAATATGCGCTTCACATTGTTTATGCAAATCGTTTATGATAATATTACTATAGTATGCTCAGGAGGATTCAAGCATGGATATCACTGCCAGTTTAGTCAAAGAATTGCGCGATAAAACCGGTGCCGGAATGATGGAATGTAAAAAAGCCCTCACCGCCACCGAAGGCGATATGGCCAAAGCCGTCGATTGGCTACGGGAAAAAGGCATCGCCAAAGCCGAGAAGAAAGCTTCCCGGATTGCGGCTGAAGGCCAGGCGAGCATCGCCATCGCCGGTAACAAAGCCCTCATCTTCGAACTCAATTGCGAAACCGACTTCGTCGCTCACAACGAGCGTTTCAGTGCCCTTGTCGAGAAAGTCGGCCAGGCCATCGTCGCTTCGGATGCCGAAACGGCCGAAGCGGCGCTTGGCGTCGCCTGCGACGGAAAGACGGTCCGCGACGTCCTGCTGGAAACGGTCGCCTTCCTCGGTGAAAACATCAGCCTCCGCAACGTGGCCGTCGTCCGCAAGACCGACAGCCAGGTCTTCGGCGCCTATAAGCACATGGGCGGAAAGATCATCACCCTCGCCGTTTTGAACGGTGGCAATCCCGACGTCGCGAAAGACGTCGCGATGCATGCCTGCGCGATGAATCCGCGATACCTCTCCCCGGCCGACATCCCGGCCGAAGTCACGGCCCATGAACGGGACATTCTCACGAAAGAGGCCCTGAACGAAAACCTGACGGCCGTCAAGCCGAAACCGGAAGCGATCATCCTCAAGATGGTCGAAGGCCGTCTGTTGAAAACGCTCAAGGAAATCTGCCTCGTCAACCAGCCGTTCGTCAAGAACCCGGATCAATCGGTCGATGAATTCGTCAGAAGCAAAGGCGCTTCCATCGTCGCTTTTACGCGTTTGGTCATGGGCGAAGGCGTCGAGAAAAAAGAAGAGAATTTTGCGACGGAAGTCATGTCGCAGATCAAGTGATTTCATAACCAACGAAGGACACCGACACGTGTCCTTTCTTTCTATTCTTACGATAAAAGAACGGAGGATGAATCATGACAAAAAAACGCGTTTTGATCAAATTGAGCGGTGAAGCGCTCGCCGGCAAATCCGGCATCGGCATCGATCCGCAAGTCGTCAAGAAAATCGCCCGGGAAGTCAAGGCGGCTTTCGATCTTGATCTCGTCGAGATCGCCATCGTCGTCGGCGGTGGCAATATCTTCCGCGGGAAACTCGCCGCGGAAATGGGCATCGAACGGGCCGCTGCCGACTACATGGGCATGATCGGAACGATTTTGAATGCCCTGGCGCTCCAGAATTCGCTCGAGGCCCTCGGCCTGGAAACCCGCGTCATGTCCAGCCTCAACATTCCCGAAGTCGCGGAACCGTACATACAGCGGAAGGCGATCAGCCATCTGGACAAGCACCGCGTCGTCATCTTCGGCGGCGGCACCGGCAATCCGTACTTTTCCACCGATACCACCGCAGCCCTTCGGGCGGCGGAGATCGACGCCAGCATCATCTACATGGCCAAGAACGGCATCGACGGCGTTTATGACAAGGATCCGAAACGCAACAGCGACGCCATCCGGTTTGAAACCCTGACCCACAACGATGTCCTGCAGCGGGAACTGCACGTCATGGATTCCACGGCGGCGGCGCTCTGCAACGACAACGACATCGACATCTGCGTGTTCGACATGAACATCGAAGGCAATATCAAGCGCGCGATCCTCGGCGAGGACATCGGCACGCTGATCAAGAAATAACGCCATCGGCTAGGAGGAGAGCGAATATCATGCCAGAAATGGTCTTAATGGAAATGGAAGAGCGGATGGAGCATTCCATCATCGCCCTGCACAAGGAATTCACCACCGTCCGGAGCGGCCGTGCCAATCCGAAGATGTTCGAACGCGTGAGCGTCGATTATTACGGCGTCATGAGTCCGATCAACCAGGTGGCCGCGATCACGTCGCCCGAAGGCAACCAGATCTACATCAAACCCTACGACAAATCACTGGTTCCGAAACTGGAGAAGGCGGTGCTCGCCGCCAATCTCGGAATCACGCCGGTCAACGACGGCATGGGGCTACGCATGGTCTTTCCGGCCCTGACGGAAGAACGCCGGCGGGAAGCGGTCAAGATCATCCACAAGCTGGCCGAGGAGAACAAGATCGGCATCCGCAACATCCGCCGCGACGCGGTCGAAAAGATCAAGAAAATGGAAAAGGATGATCATCTGCCAGAAGACGATTCCAAGTACTGGCAGGACGAAATCCAGAAGACGACCGACAAGTTCGTCGCCAAGATCGATACGGTGACGGCCGACAAGGAAAAGGAACTGATGCAGATATAAGACGAGAAATCGTCTTATTTTTTTCCCGAGGCCAGTGGATGGTGGAAAAAAAGCCGCCGATGGTGTATAATCATATCGAATCCGAAGAGGTGAGAATGTTGAATCTGTGGCCCGTCCGAAAACCGAAGATCATCCCTCAGCACGTCGCCATCATCCTCGACGGCAACGGCCGCTGGGCCCGCCGCCGCGGCATGCCGCGCACGTTTGGCCATCAGGTCGGCATCGAGAACATCCGCAACGTCGCCCTGATCGCCAATGAACTGGGCGTCAAGGCGCTCTCCGTCTTCGCCTTCTCGACGGAAAACTGGAAACGGCCACCGGCCGAAGTCGATTTCCTGATGAAGATGCCTTCTGAATTCGAAACGAAATTCGGCGCCGAATTCGAGAAGAACGGCATCAAGGTCGTCTTCAGCGGCCGCAAGACCAAACTGTCCCCGGAAAACCAGACGATCCTCGAACGCATCACCACCAAATCGGCGCTGCGGACGGGCCTCGTCCTCAACATCTGTTTTGATTACGGCTCCTACTATGAACTGACCGAAGCGGTCCGCGCGATCGCCGACGCCGTCCAGGCGGGGACGCTGGCCCCGGCCGACATCACCGCGGAAGCAATCGCCGCGCGGCTGATGACCAAGGATCTGCCGCCGCTCGATCTGCTGATCCGGACGTCGGGCGAACAGCGCCTGAGCAATTTCCTGCTCTGGCAGGCCGCCTATTCCGAACTGTACTTCACGAAGACCTTCTGGCCCGCTTTCGGCCGGAGCGACCTGCTCAAGGCGTTTCGGGCCTATGCCAAACGCGACCGCCGCTATGGCGGTCTGAAAGGATGAAATGATGAAACGGATTATCACCGCCGTCGTCATGGCGGCCATCATGATCCCGATTCTGATCTGGGGCGACCATTTCCACGTGTTCGATTTCTTCTGTCTGGCGCTTGCGCTGTTCGCAGCGTTTGAATTCCGCCGGATGCTTGGCAAAACCAACAAACTGCCGATCTGGATCGACATTCTGGCGATTCTTGGCACGGGTGGGATGTACAGTCTCGTCCTGTATGCCACGACCCATGATGAGATCAACGGCTTTTCGCTTCTGCTCGGTGCCATTCTCGTCATCGTCATCGTGTTCGGAACGATCCTTGTCTTCGTCGATCGCTTCAAGGGCGCCGATTTCGGTGGCGTCATCGCCACGATATTGTATTGCAGCCTCGGCTTCGCGGCCTTCGCGTTTCTGCGGACGTACGACATCCGCTGGGTGGTCTACGTTCTCATCGCCTGCATGGTCACCGACTGTGCGGCCTACCTGTTTGGCAGCCGCTTCGGCAAGCATAAGCTGATTCCGAAGGTCAGTCCGAAGAAAAGCGTCGAAGGCGCAATCGCCGGGACGGTGATCGGCACGGTCGCGGCCTTCCTCTATGCGATTATTTCCGGCATCATCCCGGTGCAGTTCCCGATCATCCTCGCCATCCTCATCACTTTGTTCATGACCGTCGCCGGCCAGATCGGCGATCTCGTCGCCTCCAAATTCAAACGGAGTTACGACATCAAGGACTATTCCCAAGTCTTTCCCGGTCACGGTGGCGTTCTCGACCGTTTTGATTCCTCGATGTTCGCGGCGCTGTTCCTGCTTTTGTTTTTGATGCTGGTCGCGGTGAATTCCTGATGCGTTCTCTTTACCTTCTTGGCGCCACCGGATCGATCGGACGCCAGGTGCTCGACGTCGCCGATGCGACGCCCGCGGCGTTCCGAATCGCCGTCCTGACGGCCGATACCGACATTGAGACCATGACCGTCCTCATCCAGAAATACCAGCCCGAATTTGCGGCGATGAACGACGCTGCAGCGGCGGAAACGCTCGCCATGCGGTTTCCCGATCTTGAGATCGGGTCCGGCAAGGCCGGACTGGTCCGCGCCGCCGCCTGGAATCCAGGCGACAAAACCGGACTGCTCGTCAACGCCATCGTCGGCGTGGCCGGCCTCGAACCGACCATCGCCGCCCTCAGCGTGAAAAGAACCGTCGCCCTCGCCAACAAGGAAACGCTCGTCGTCGGCGGTGCGATCGTCATGGAACTCGCCCGCAAAAACGGCGTGGCGATTCTGCCGGTCGATTCCGAACACTCGGCGATCTGGCAATGTCTAAACGGGGAAGATCTTGCTTCCGTCGAACGGCTGATCATCACTGCGAGCGGTGGGGCGTTTCGCGACAAGACCCGCGCCGAACTGGCGGGCGTCACCCCCGCAGAAGCGTTATGCCACCCCAACTGGAACATGGGACGGAAAATCACGATCGATTCGGCAACGATGATGAACAAGGGCTTCGAAGTCATCGAAGCGATGCACCTGTTCGGCCTGCCACTCGACCGGATCGACTGCGTCCTGCATCGCGAAAGCTACGTCCATTCGCTCGTCGAGTTCATCGATGGCAGCCTGATCGCCCAGATTTCCAGCCACGACATGCGCCTGCCGATTTCCTATGCGCTCCATCATCCGACCCGGACCACGAATCCGACGGCACGGCTCGATCTTGCCCATATCGGCGAGCTCAGTTTCGCCCCGATCGATTTCGATCGTTACCCCTGCCTGCGCTACGCCTATGAAGCCGCCGCCCGCGGCGGCAACGCCCCGGCGGCCCTCAATGCGGCGAACGAAGTCGCCGTCGCCTTGTTTCTGGCGGGCACGATTCCGTTTCTTACGATCGAAGCCATCGTTCACCAGGCGCTGGCAGAAGTCGCCTTCATCGAACGGCCGACGCTGGCCGAACTGCTAGAGACCGACGCGGCCGTCCGCACGGCCGTCACGGGACGCTACCCGCGCCCGAACCTTATATAATAAAGATGGGAGTTTTTTAATATGTGGAGCGTCATCGGCAACATCCTCTTGTTCATCCTGGTCCTCAGCATCGTCATCTGCGTCCACGAACTGGGGCATTTCTATTTTGCGAAGAAGGCGGGGATCCTCTGCCATGAATTCGCCTTCGGCATGGGACCGCGCATCTTCAGCAAGAAATTCGGCGAAACGACCTTTTCGATCCGCGCCTTCCCGTTCGGCGGGTTCGTGTCGATGTCGGGCGAAGAACTTTCCGCCGAGATCATCAAGAAGGGCGACAAGATCCGGCTGATGTTTGATGATGACATGCACGTCATCAAACTGATCCTCAATCCCAAAAATCAGAAATATGCGGACCTGACCGAAATCGAAGTCGACGAAATCGACCTCAAGGGCGTCGGGATGGCGCCGCTCTATGTGAACGGCTATCCGGTCAACCGGAATGCGTTCTACGTCTTCGATTCGCACGAAATCCAGATCGCCCCCTATGAGCGCAGCTTCGTTTCGAAAACGAAGGGGCAAAGGTTCATGGTGACGGTCGCCGGCGCGATGATGAACATCATCCTCGCCTTCTTCGTCTATCTGCTGATCGCCTTCGCCTATGGCGTCCCGGATTCGGCGAGCACGGTCGTGAGTGCCGTCTCCGACGGCATGCCGGCGACGGGAATCGTCCTGCCCGGCGATGAAATTATTGCCATCAACGGCGTCGATGTCTCCGCCTGGCAAGACGGCGACACCGCACTGGCGACGGTCACGAGCGAACTGGGTAAATACCAGACCAACACCACCTTCGTCCTCACCGTCCTTCGCGATGGCGAGACGATCGTCCTCGCAGCGCTCGCCCCTCAGTATTCCTTCTATGGCCTTGGCTTCGCTTCCACCCCGGGATCGACCGAACTCGTCATCGCCGCGCCTTTGTACACGGAAACCGAACTGCTGGCCGGCGACGTCATCGTCTCGATCGACGGCGTGACGTTTTCCGACTGGGGCGACGTCATGGCGTTCGCCCTTGCCTACACCGCCGGCTCGAACGAAGAAGAACCGACGACGATCGTCGTCGACCGCCTGAATTCAGAAACCGCCGTCGTCGACCGGCTGACGTTCACCTATGTGGCATACGGCGCGGAAGTCCTGGCGGCGATGGGGTATGAACCCATCTATTCGCGTCTTGGCATCGCCGGATCGACCCATTTCGCCCTGATTCCGTCGTTTGGCATCGCCCTTCAGGATCTCGGCGATGCGGCGATATCGATTTATCGGACGCTCTGGCTGCTTCTGACGAGCAAACAGGTCAAGGTTTCGCAGCTTTCCGGCTTCATCGGCATCTACTCGATCACCGCGAACGCCGCGGCCGCCGGCATGCGTTCCCTCCTCAACTGGGTCGGGCTCTTGTCGGTCAATCTTGGCATCGTGAACCTGTTGCCGATCCCGGCACTGGACGGCGGCCGGCTCGCCTTCATCGCCTATGAAGCGATTACGAAAAAGAAACCGAATCAGAAGGTTGAGAACTGGATGCATACGATTGTCCTCTTCCTGCTCCTCGGGCTGCTCGTCTTCATCACCTACAACGACATTGTGCGTCTCATTTTCAACCGATAATGCGATGAAAGGCCGGC
>CAZFHR010000008.1:0-20145 GCA_964519115.1 uncultured Candidatus Izemoplasmatales bacterium | reverse complement strand
GAACATTTCCAGGAAGTCGGATCCGGATACATAGTAGAAGGGGACGTTCGCTTCACCAGCGACAGCGCGGGCGATCAGTGTTTTGCCGGTTCCGGGCGGGCCGACGAGGATGACGCCTTTGGGGATGCGGGCGCCGAGTTCGAGATATTTCTTCGGTGCTTTCAGGAAGTCGATGATTTCGGCGAGTTCGCCTTTTTCTTCATCGGCGCCGGCGACATCCGCAAACGTCGTTTTCTGGTTTTTCGAAAGGCGGGCGCGGCTGCGGCCGAAATCAAAGGCCTGCTTGTTCGCGTTGTTCGATCCGCGCATCATGAAAACAAGCATCACGACGATGCCGGCGATGACGAGGATCGGCAGGATGATGTTGAGCAGGTTATAGGTCGCTCCGAGATCGAACTTGAAGGCGATGTCGTTGGCATCGTCGAGATCGGCGTTCTTGGCAAGGATGATGTCCTTGATGTAAGTATATTCGGCATCGTTGGCAAGATACGTAACGTACTCGCGGTCATCCGCCAGTTTACCGGTAACGGTATAAGCCCGGTAATTGACTTCGCCGAGCGAAGGCGTAATCGTCACCGAGGTGACCAAGTCGGTATTCAGCGCTTCGACGAACTCATCGTTGCGGAGTTCCGCCGGCGTCGTGAGATTGCCGAAGTTGATGATGATGGCGATCGCGATCGCGGCCAACAGAAAAATCATGATGAAGTGCGAGCCGCGGTTTTGAATCGGTTTTTTCGTAGTGTTTTCGGCCATGAAGGACCTCCTGATTACTTTTTGTAGACTTCGGGTTTGAGAATTCCCACATAGGGGAGATTGCGGTACATTTCGTCATAGTCGAGCCCGAACCCGACGACGAATTCTTTGGGAATGACCGCGCCGACGTATTTCGGGGCGAATGCCACGATCCGGCCGGCCGGTTTGTCAAGCAGGGTGACGACTTCGACGGAAGCAGCGCCGCGGTGAAGCAGGAGCTTGGCGATGACGTCGAGGGTTTTGCCGGTATCGACGATGTCTTCGGCGATCAGGATGTCGCGGCCTTGGACCGAAACTTCGAGATCCTTGGTGATTTTGACGTCGCTCGCGGCGGAAATTCCGCCGTGATAGGATGACACGCCCATCAGCTCGATTTCGCAATAGAGATCGATGTTTTTGATGAGCGCGGCCATGAACGGCATGCATCCCTTCAACAGACCGATGATGAGCGGCTTCCGGCCTTCATAATCGATCGTGATTTGGGTGCCGAGGCGTATGCAGATGGCGTCGATGTCTTGCGCCGACAACAGGATCCGTTCGATGTCTTTTTCAAGCATTTTTAGTGTCCCCTCGCGTGTATTGAATGATGATTAGTTCGCATCCCAGTGCCATGGCGGCCTTGATTTTCAGTTCAGGAATCCAAAGAACCGTCCCGGTTTTTCCGACAAGAAGCGGCATCCGAGCCCGTTCGGCCATGGGAATCTTCTGGTCGATGAACAGATCCTTGATTTTCTTCGTACCATAACTGAAGGCCATCCGATCACCATCTTTACGCGTGCGTATGGTCATCGGAAAAATCAAATCTAGATTATTATACCATAATTCGATGGAAATGCCATCCATAACATCCGGTTTTTGCTTGACCGCGATCACGGAGCCGTCCGGCAGCGAATAGGAGCCGAAACCATCGATGATGATGGAAAAATCCGGATTTCCGGCTTCGCGGCGGGCAAAGACGATCCGATCATAACTGCGGAAAACCCGATATCCGTCCGGAAGATCATAGGACGCATGCGGCTTGGCACCGGTAGCGATGCTGATCGCCATGACGATCTGGCCGTAATCCAGTTCACCGATGTTCCCAGACAGCCGATCATAACATTTTTTGACGACGTCTTTCTGGACGGCGGGATCCAGAAGCCGAAACGCCTGAGCCGAAAAGCTCACATCCGCCGAAGCGACACCGTCCGCACCAACGATGAACGCGTCCGCCATCCGGGAAATTACATCATAGGCTTCGCCGGCATAGACGGCGAACTGAGCGAATTTTTCCAGATACTGAGGGTTTTCGGCAGCGATTTCCGGCATCACGTTATGGCGGAACCGATTGCGGGTGTAATTGTCTTGGGCGTTGGATTCGTCTTCACGAAAGGCGATGTCATGTCGCTTTTGATACTCGCGGATCTGTTGGCGCGAAGTGTGAAGGAGCGGACGGATGATTTCCACCGTTTCCAGAGCCGCCCGTTCGGGGATGCCGGCATAACCGGCCAGACCCGAGCCGCGGACGATCCGCATCAGAATGGTTTCGGCTTGATCGTCAGCCTGATGGGCAAGGGCGATTTTGTTTGCGCCATAGCGCTTGGCAATAGACAGGAAAAAATCATAGCGAGCTTTCCGGGCGTATTCATGAAAATTTCCATGTTCCGCCGGCGCGAGCCGCATGGACTCGCAGGCAATGCCGTATGTCTGACATTTGGCAACGACGAATGCCGCATCGGCGGCCGACGCCGTCCGCATCTGATGGTCGACATGGGCCGCGACAAGGAAAAGATTGAGATGCTCCCGAGATTGTGCCAGCAGATCGAGCAGGACCATCGAGTCGATTCCGCCGGATACCGCGATGACGATCCTGTCTTTTTCGGAAACGAGCTTCCGATTGAGGATGATGGACACGGCGATCACCTCCCGCTGTCATGCCTATCTTTCATTTTACCATTTTTTCGGCCGTTCCGCACGCCTTTGGACTTTTTCGGGGGCATTCCGGTCGCTTTCGGGATGATAAAAATTGTATCAATTGGATGTGATGGCTTTATGGTGGTTTTTCGACAATGTTGCAACAGCGCCCGCGCAGGAAGCGTTTCATCATGGGTGAAATTTAGCGGGAGCGTGGTATAATGATATACGAAAACGCTCGTTGGAGGGCCTACCATGGATAAAATCATACTCGCAAGCAACTCACCACGTCGCCGGCAACTGCTGGAAATGCTCGGCATTGATTTTGAAGTCATTCTCGGCACCGTCGAGGAGATCATCGATCCGACCCTGTCCGATGACGAACTCGTGATGGATCTGGCGATGCAGAAGGCCGTGGATGTATTCAAGAACCACAAGGACCGGATCGTCCTCGGATTCGACACGATGGTCTACATCGACGGCGAACCGCTTGGCAAACCGAAATCCGCGGCCGACGCCTCCCGGATGCTAAGACTTCTGTCAGGACGTACCCATGAAGTCGTCACGGGATGCGCGATCGTCACGAAACGGATGTCGAAAACCTTCCACGAACGCACCCGTGTCACGTTCTATCCGCTTTCCGAAGCCGAAATCGCGGCATATGTCGCATCCGGCGAACCGTTCGACAAGGCCGGCGCCTACGCCGTCCAGGGCTTGGGAGCGAAATACGTGAAAAGCATTCAAGGCGATTTCTACACCGTAATGGGACTTCCGGTCGCCCGCCTCTATCATGAACTCCAACAGATCGGCACTGGGACGACTATCTAAAAATCTATGTTCGGATCCGCTAGACATCCGCTTATCGTCATCGGGAAGGGGGTGTTGCGTCCGTCCGATCATCCGAAAAACGCGAAAGCGCTTGCAAAATCCGACCGGATCAATCCGAAATCGGATTTTTTATTGGCGTTAAATATGCAAAAACTTAAGATATATCAATAAAACATTCTTCAATTCCGTGATATTATTATGTATAATAATCTTGGGAGTGATGTCTATGCCAGAATCCACAACCGTTCAACGTATCATCTTGAAATCCGACGCCGGCAACGATCTCAGGCTTCATGAGGCCGGAAAGGAAAAATGCAGTCCGATCAAAAACGTGCTGAACGATCCCAAGAACTATCATCTCCTGCATTTCGTCCTGAGCGGCCGGGGCATTTTCGAGTTCGGCGGAAACACCTACCATCTCGGCAAAGGCGATATGTTCTACATTCCGCCGACGCAGGCAGCCCATTATTACCCCGACAAAAAAGAGCCATGGACCTATACGTGGTTCGGGTTTGATGGCCCGCAGGCCGAATCGTACCTTGAAGTCTGCGGTCTTTCGGCGGAGCATCCCATCTTCACGAAAATCCGCGACAACAGCCTGAACGATCCCTTCCATGAGTTGGTTTATAACTACAACCGCGCCGGGTATCTTGACATCCGCTGCCTCGGCTACGCCTACATCATCTTCGCGGTCATGATCGATCACTGCCTCGACATCGCCAAACGGACTTTGACGCCCAAGGAAAGCCACGTCAAGGAAGCCAAGGAATTCGTCTCCAACAATTTCCAGTTTCCGATCACCGTCCAGGATATCGCCGATTCCGTCAATCTGACGACGAACTATCTGTCAAACATATTCCAGGAAACGCTTGGTTTGTCCCCGAAGCAGTACCTGACGAAGTTCCGGATGGACAAGGCCTGCATGATGCTGCTCGACCGCAAGGTCAAAATCAAAGACGTCGCCGCCAAAGTCGGATATAAGAATCAACTCCATTTTTCCGGTGAATTCAAAAAATCACTCGGACTCAGTCCGAAACATTATCAGGAAAAGAAAATCAAACGATCGAAAGGGGAATGAATCGCATATGCTGAAACGAATCGCCTTTGTCGTCACGGCCGCCCTCATCGCAGTAGCCGTCGCGGCATGCACTCCCGCCGAGGAGACAACGACCATGACCACGACCTACTGGGCACCAGAAGTAGGCACAGCGACCAACGACGAGTCGTTGGCTGACCTGGCATTGATCTATTCCGATCCGACCGCGACGGACCTCGCCGTCCTGCCGGTTGAAAACCTGACCGAGGATTTCATCTATGGTGTCGATATCTCGACCGTTCTCGCCGTCTATGAAAACGGCGGCGTCTACTATGACCGGGACGGCGTCGAAAAGGATGTCTTCGTCATTTTGCGCGAAGCCGGGGTCAATTCCGTCCGCATCCGTCTGTGGGTCGATCCATATGACGCCGACGGCAATCCTTACGGCGGTGGCACAAACGATCTGGAAACCGCGCTCAAGCTCGCCTCTCGAGCCAAAGCCGTCGGAATGACGGTCTGCCTCGACTTCCATTATTCCGATTTCTGGGCCGATCCCGGACAACAGGAATTGCCAAAAGCATGGACAGCACTGACGTTCACCGAATTACAGGCCAAAGTGTATGAGTATACGAAGGAAGCGCTCGAAGCATTCGCCGCGATCGACGCTCTTCCTGACATGGTCCAACTCGGCAACGAAATCAACTCCGGCATGCTCTTCGATTTGGGCAAGATCACCAATCAACCGGCCAGCTGGACGCGACTGGCGGCCTTCCTGAAACAAGCCGCCCAGGCCGTGGAGGACGTTTCGTCCGACATCCAGACGATTATCCATCTCGCCGAAGGCGCCAATTTCGAAACGTTCGACCGCTTCTTCGGTAAAATGGCCGAAAATAACGTGCCATATGATATCATTGGACTTTCCTATTATTCCTACTGGCACGGATCAATCGCCGATTTCACGGCGAACATGAATCAGATCAGTGCCAAGTATGGCAAGCCGGTCTGCGTCATGGAAATGTCTTACGGTTTCACATCATTGTCAAACGATCACGCCAACAATATTTATAACGTAACTATGATGGAAGCTGCCGGAGGATACAAGACGTCTTTACAGGGGCAGGCATCTTATATGCGCGATGTCATCAACGCCGTCGCCAACGTTCCCGGCGGTCTTGGCCTGGGAATCTACTATTGGGAGCCGGCCTGGCTGCCGATCGAAGGCGCCGGTTGGGCAAGCATCGCTTCGGGCCGTACGAACGAAGAAGGAAAATCCTCCTGGGCCAACCAGGGACTCTTCAGTTACAGCGGCAAGGCTCTGCCCACGCTCTATATCCTCGAACTGATTGCCAACGCGTCGGCAGACATCGAAATCACGATTCTGCCCGGATCCGTCGTCACGGAACTTGACGTCACGCTCAACGTTTCTCTGCATGAAACATTGCCGATGACGACGACCGCGATCGACTCGCTTCACCGCTATACGATCGCCGATATCATCTGGGACGAAACGGAGTTCAACGCCGTCGACAGTCCGGGGCTTTATGTCGTGCATGGCACGCTTGCCAGCGACGCCTCGGTCGTGATCGTCGCCAACGTCACCGCCGTTGCCAACTACATCGTTAATCCGGGACTCGAAGACCGCGGCACCTCCGGGCAGGACGTCGTGCCGCCGTGGTATCGCGATGACGCGAATGGCGTCAAGACGAACCAAACTAACGCCAGAACAGGAGTGGGCCATTTCGATGTCTGGGACGATGCGGCGTTTGAATATCTCGTATATCAGGATATTGAACTGCCTGCAGGAACTTATCAGCTCTCTTTTTGGGCGATGGGCGACGCGGAAACACAGCCGACAATTTATCTTTTTGCAGCTTTCGTGGCTTCTGGAATTGATCTCGCTGAATCGGCGAATTGCATACTAACCGATTGGCCTGAATACCATCAATTTACGATCATCTTTACCCTCGCCGAGGCGGGCACGATCCGCATCGGCGTCCGTGGGGAAGGTGCCGCGAATGACTGGTGCCACTTCGACGACTTCATTCTTCAAAAAACTTCTGAATGATCCACAAAAGCCGGTACGGGACGCCCGTAACCGGCTTTTTCATCTTGTTTTTATAAGATACCAAACGATTTGGGGTTGTCGCCTTGCCAGGACGGATGTATAATAATATCGGCCGGAAACCGGGAATATCCCGATCCGGAAATCTTCACAAGTGAAAGGAAGGATTATCATGAGAGATACGGTTGCCTATAAGGAATTTCTGACAAACGCCACGGAGGGAACGCTCAACTGACGATCAACCCTCCAATATCTGCGTAAAAATTGGAGGAAACGATGCATTTACAATCAACGAGCCTGTTCGGATTGGACGAACCGACCCGCATCGCCGCATCGGCATTCGATGGGTATTTTGCGGCACGCGTCACCGAACAGCAACGAGACCTATACACCATCGTCTCGGAAACAGGAATATTCCCGGCCCGGGTGGCTGGGAAAATGATGCATGAAGCGACGGGACCTTGCGATTTCCCCGCCGTCGGCGACTGGGTCGTGGCGGATTTCGCCGGCGACTTCGCGGTGATTCACGCGGTGTTGCCACGGCACAGCGTTCTTGAACGCAAGTCGGCCGGAACGACTTCGGCGGGACAGATCATCGCCGCCAATGTCGATGTCGTCTTCATCTGCATGTCACTCAATGAAAACTACAATCTGCGCCGGTTGGAACGATATCTGTCGGTCGTCTGGGCCAGCGGGGCGATGCCCTGCGTCGTCCTGACGAAAACCGACCTGTGCGAGAATACCGCGGTTGCCGAATACGAAGTCGGTGCAGCCGCACCGGGTGTGGAAATCCTTTTCTGCACGGATCGCGACGAAGCCGGTTTCATCGCGGTCGATCAAGTCATGAAGCCGGGAAAGACGTACGCGTTCATCGGGTCGTCGGGCGTCGGGAAATCGACGATCGTCAACCATCTGATGACCGAAGCCGTGATGGCCACGTTCGAAGTCGGCAAGGAAGACCGCGGCCGGCATATGACAACCGCACGCGAACTGTTCGTCACGCCATCGGGCGCAATCGTCATCGATACGCCCGGAATGCGGGAAATGGGCATCGCCGCCGCCGATTTCGGGAAATCGTTTTCCGATATCGAGGAACTCGCGAACGAATGCAAATTCAACGACTGTACCCATACGAAGGAACCTGAGTGCGCCGTCAAGGCGGCGATCCGGGACGGCCGGCTGCCGGCTGAACGGATGGGGAACTATCAGAAGATGTTGAAAGAGCAGGCTCATCAGGAACGCAAAGCCAAGGAAGCGGAGATCGCCCAGGCAAGATGGCGGAAAACGCACTAAAAAAAGAACACATCGACGCTCAGCGGCCGATGTGTTTTTCTTCAGGCTTTTTTATTCTGTTCTGCCACCGTTTTGATTGCGGCTCCGATCGCCGCCGCGACGCGTTTGTCGAAGGGGGAGGGAATGATATAGTCTTCCCGCAATTCATCGGCGGATACGAGCGCTGCCAAAGCTTGCGCGGCGGCGAGCTTCATGGCTTCCGTGACGTGAGTAACCCGAGCTTCAAGCAATCCCCGGAACAGACCGGGGAAGATGAGGACGTTATTGATCTGATTGGGATAATCACTGCGACCGGTACCGACGACGCGTGCGCCCGCCTGTTTGGCGAGATCAGGCAGGATTTCCGGTCGCGGGTTCGCCATCGCGAAAACGATGGCGCCTGGATTCATCCCGGATACCGCCTGCGGAGTCAGAATGTCGGGAGCGGAAACGCCGATGAAGGCATCGGCGCCCGCGACGAGCGATGCGAGATCCGATCGATCTTCGACAGGTTCGACGATGCCGCCGTCGATCAGTTCCTTGATGACGAAATCATAGGAGTCATAGAATCGGCGGCTCACTACGCCCTGTTTGTTGAAGGCGTGGATCGTCCCGACGCCGGCGGCTTTCAGCATCTTCGCGACTGCAGATCCGGCGGCGCCGGTTCCCGAAATGACGATGCGCATCGTTGAAAATGATTTATGGACAAGCCGGGCAGCGTTCATCAGCGCCGCGGTGATGACGATGGCGGTGCCGTGCTGGTCATCGTGGAAGACCGGGATTGCCAGCCGCTTGCCCAGTTCCCGTTCGATATAGACGCAACGCGGCGCCGAAATGTCTTCGAGCATGATTGCGCCGAATACGGGAGCGATCTTGACGACGGCGTCGATGATTTCTTCAGCGTTCTGGGTATCAAGACAGATCGGAAAACCATCGATGCCGCCGAAGGCCTTCAGCAGTGCGGCTTTTCCCTCCATGACGGGGATGGCGGCGGCGGGGCCGATGTTGCCAAGGCCGAGGACGGCGCTGCCGTCGGTGACGATGGCGACCATGTGTCCTTTGATCGTATACTCATAAACGGCTTCGGGCCGGGCGTGGATTTCGATGCAGGGCGCGGCGACGCCAGGGGTATAGGCGATCGAAAGATCCGCGGCCGTGAGCAGCGGAACGGTCGACTCGACCGATAGTTTGCCATGATGGCGCTGATGGAGCGCCATCGCTTTTTCATTGAGGTCTGCCATAAGATCACCCGCTTCACCTCCATTATAGCAAAAAAACGATTGAAATAGAACGCCGGATCCGGCCGAAAATGAAAATAACGCCGTTTTCCCCGGCCCTTTTGCGGCGCGTAAATTCCGCTTGCATTTTATATCATAGTTTGTTATAATACTTTTGCTTACGAAAACTTACTATGAAAATAAAATCATGGCAGAAGGAGAGATATCATGAAAGACGGCATTCATCCCAAGTATAATAAAGTGACAGTTACCTGCACCACCTGCGGAAACACCTTCGAAACGGGGTCCACTTCCAAAGATCTGCGCGTCGATACTTGCAGCAATTGCCATCCGTTCTTCACCGGCAAACAGAAATTCACGGCAGCCGACGGTCGGATCGACAAGTTCAACAAACGTTACGGCATCGAAGACAAAAACAAAGAAGTCAAATAATCGCCAAAGAAAACCATACCATATGGTTTTTTTTATATTCTATCGGTATAATATAATTCGAAAAGACGAATTTCTGGAGGGCCCTCATGTATCTGAAACAGCGCGAAGGTTGGATCGAAGTCATCACCGGCCCGATGTATGCCGGTAAAACCGAGGAACTGATCCGCCGCGTCAAGCGGTTGGAATACGCCAAACAGAACATCATCGTCTTCAAGCCGACGATCGACGACCGCTATGCGGCGAACGAAGTCGTCAGCCACAATAATAACCGCACCCGGTCCATCAACATCACCAGGGCAGCGGAAATCATGCAATATGTGGAACCAGACACCGACGTCGTCGCCATCGATGAAATCCAGTTTCTCGACGAGGAAGCCATTGCGATCTGCGAGTACCTGGCCGACCATGGCGTCCGGGTCATCGTATCCGGTCTTGACCGCGATTTCCGCGGCGAACCCTTCTCCTTCATGCCAAAACTTCTCGCCGTCGCCGAAGAGGTGACGAAACTGACCGCCATCTGCGTCTGTTGCCATACGCCGGCGACGCGGACGCAGCGGATCGTCAACGGCCAGCCGGCTCAGTATGGCGATCCGATCATCCTGGTCGGCGCGAAGGATTCCTATGAAGCCCGCTGCCGTCACTGCCACCAGGTCCCCGGCAAGCCCCACGATTATCACATTCTTGGCAACGGCGATGAATGACCTTGATGTTGGCTTCATGCAGGAAGCGCTGATCGAAGCCGAAAAGGCCTATGCCATCAACGAAGTCCCGGTCGGATGCGTGATCGTGAAAGACGGAGCGATCATCGCCCGGGGATTCAACCAGCGGGAAACGACCGAACACGTGTTCAACCATGCGGAAATGATGGCGATCGATCAGGCCTGCCGGCAACTCGGCACCTGGCGGCTCGAAGGCTGCACCCTCTATGTGACGCTCGAGCCGTGCGTGATGTGCGCCGGCACGATGATCCAGGCGCGTCTCGACCGGCTGGTGTATGGCGCCGCCGAACCAAAATCGGGAGCGCACAAATCGATCATCGATCTGTTCGATCATCCCTATAATCATCAGGTCGCAGTGGAATCCGGAGTCCTTGCCAAGGAAACGGGCGCGATCCTGAAGCGTTTCTTCCAGGACCTGCGCAAGCGAAAGTGATTGTCTTTTTACGCAAATATGGTATAATTTGCTTGGAAATCTCCCATGAAGCATCTTCACTCAATCGGCGTCCACGAATTAGGTCAGATCTTGACGGAAGCAGCCTTAAGTAAGATATCGATGTGGGTGGAGATGCTTGATGGGAGATTTTTCTATGGAGTGTGAACGAAACATGGCACTGATATTCCTGGATCTGGATGGTACGACGCTTGACAGCGGCAAACCCGCCAAGGGCATCATCGAAACCATCACCGAACTAAAACTGCACGGACATATCCCGGTCATCGCCACCGGCCGGGTGCCGCATCTTTTGTACGGCATCGAAAAGACGCTCGGCATTTACGACTACATCGCTGCCAACGGCAACTATGTCCGGTTCGGCGGCAAAGTCGTCCATGAACGATATATCGAGCCCGCCACCGTCGAAAAGATGATCCGCGTCTGCGATACGATCGGCGCCGATCTCGTGATGGAAGGCGTCACGGATTATGTCGCCTATTCCCGCAACACCGATCTCGTCGATAAGTTTTCCGATGCATTCGGCATCGAATATCCGCGCATCGACCGGACCTATCACGAAACGAACGACGTCCTTGCCTTCATCGTCTTTGCGGACCAGGATGCGGCGTTCCTGCAGAAGGAATTTCCCGAACTGACGTTCAACCGCTCCAACAAGTTTGGCTACGACGTCAATCCACGCGGCGACCTCAAGGCCGAAGGCATCCGTAAGCTCGTCAACCATCTCGGCTATCCGGCAGATCAGGTCTATGCGATCGGCGACGGTCTCAACGACGTCTCGATGCTGCAGGCCGTTCGTTATGGCATCGCCATGGGCAACGCCTTTCCGGAAACGAAGGCCGTCGCCGCCTACGTGACGACCGATGTCGGCGACGATGGCGTCCGCAACGCCCTGAAACATTATCGCTTGATCTGACGGCCGCGGATGCGGTCGTTTTTGTTTCACGCCAGTCGACTTTACTATTCCATTCGAAAGTAATACAATGAGTACGAAAGAGGTGATCGACATGTATGACGCCATCGTCGTCGGCGGCGGCCACGCGGGTTGTGAAGCAGCCCTCGCCCTCGCCCGACTCCAGCAGAAAACATTGCTCGTGACGGGCAATTTCGCCATGATCGCGACGATGCCATGCAACCCGTCGATCGGCGGCCCGGCCAAGGGCACGCTCGTCCGCGAAATCGACGCCCTCGGCGGCGAAATGGGAAAGTGCGCCGACGCCACGTGCCTGCAGATGAAGATGCTGAACAATTCACGCGGCCCGGCCGTGCGTGCGTTGCGTGCCCAGTCCGACAATGTTGAATACCCCCGCGTCATGCAGAAAGTCCTGCGCGGGGAACCGAACCTGACGCTTGAAGAAGCCTATGTCGTGCGTCTGATCGTCGAAGACGGTTTTGTCCGGGGCGTCGTTTTGGAAAGCGGCGAAGAACGGCATGCCCCTGCCGTGATCATCACCTCCGGTACCTATATGGAAGGCGCCGTCCTCGTCGGCGCTACGTCGACGCCTTCGGGTCCCGATGGACAAAGGCCGTCCTACGGCTTGTCGGCCCACCTGCGCGAACTCGGAATCGAAACCTTCCGCCTGAAGACCGGGACGCCACCTCGGATCCGCCGCGACTCGATCGACTTTTCCAAAATGGAACTTTCGCCCGGCGATGATTTCAGATACCATTTCAGCTATGACGATTCGTTTTTTTCACACCCGGCCGTAGAGTGGCCATGCTACCTCATCCACACGGCGCCGAAAACGCACGAAATCATTCGGGCCAATTTACGGAAATCCGCCATGTATGGCGGTTTGGTGCGGGGCGTCGGCCCACGTTACTGTCCTTCGATCGAAGATAAACTGGTCCGGTTTGCGGACAAGGAAAGGCATCAGTTGTTTATTGAACCGGTAAGTGCTTCGCTCGATATCGTCTACCTTCAGGGCTTCTCGACCTCGATGCCTCACGATGTCCAGGAACTGATGGTGCATTCGCTCCCCGGTCTGGAGCGGGCGGTCATCGCCAAGTACGCCTACGCGATCGAATACGATGCGATCCACGCCGTCGATCTCTGGCCGACGCTCGAATCGAAGAAGATCACCGGCCTGTACTTCGCCGGTCAGGTGAACGGCACGTCCGGATACGAAGAAGCCGCGGCCCAGGGACTGATGGCCGGCATCAACGCGGCTTTAAAACGGCTGGGAAAACCACCGTTCGTCCTGCGTCGCGACGAAGCCTACATCGGCGTTTTGATCGATGACCTCGTTACAAAGGAAGTCACGGATCCGTACCGCATGCTGACGTCGCGGGCGGAATTCCGGCTGTTGCTTCGCCATGACAATGCCGATATGCGTCTGACGCCCTATGGGCGGAAAATCGGGTTAATTTCTGCGGACCGTTATGGCCGTTTTGAGGCGAAGCGAGCCGCGATCGCAACCGAAACCGAGCGGTTGGCACGCATTTCCGTGAATCCGATGCCAGCGATCAACGCGATGCTCGCCAGCAAAGGATCCGGAGAACTAAGGGAGAAACAGACGGTCCTTGATCTGCTGAAACGCCCTGAACTCAGTTACGCCGACGTCATGGAACTGGCCGGACTGCAGCCCGGCGTTGATGCCGAGGCTGCCGAACAGATCGAAATTGAAACAACTTATGAAGGATACATCCGCAAAGCCGTCAAGGAAGCGGAGAAACTGATCCGGGAAGAACATATCGCCATTCCCGCCGACTTTGATTACGATCTGCACAACCTCGCCCTTGAAGCGCGGGTCAAACTGAAGAAAATCCGACCTCTGACGATCGGACAGGCCTCGCGGATCAGCGGCGTCAATCCCGCCGACATTCAGGCGATCGTCATTCATCTGAAGAATGAGAGAAAAATATGAAAAAGCCCCCGATGGATGTCGTGATGGAAATCCGACATCGACAAAGGGGGCTTTGATTTTGATTAGGTTACTTGCACAGGCAAACGGTAGCGGTGACTAGGGCCGCGGCTTGAACAAATACCGCCACATGATGAAGACGCCGAGGGCGCTGAAGAGCAGGGCGGTTAGAAGATCCGTCGTAAATACTGTGCCCGCTTCGGGCCATTCTGTCCAGCCGCCCTGAAGCAGGGCGCCAAGGGTCACGCCGGCGCCGGTGGCGATCAGATAATACAGGACTACCATCATGCCAAGGCTCATCAAGATCGATAATGCGGCGATGACGAAGGGAATTTCCTTCCGCAGCGGGGCTTTTGCGGCTTTGTACATGAACATGGCAGCTGCGGGAATCAAGGCATAGAGCAAGGAAAGCTGATACGAGGCATAAATCATGACGAGCAGATTGACAATGACGCCGATCAGTCCGCCAATGATGGCGAAAATATAGCCTTTCACAAGGTTTTCCGTGCTCGAGTCGATCTTCTTGTACATTTCGCGGACCTGATCCATCAGTTTTTGATGGCAGCCATCATGGACCTTCATGCCGATCCCATTGACGAGTCGGATCTGATCAAAGCCCTCCTCTTCGCACAGCGCACAGGACGTGTGTTGGACAAGGCCAGCGCGAGTGAACGCATCCGTCGCCGCGCGCAGGGTGTCGTCGATGGCCTGTTTCCGCTTGGCGGTCGAGAGACCCATTCGCAGATCGATGCGCACGACCCGATTTTCCTGTTGCAATACCGCGGTGGTTTTGAACGGCCTCACGGCGTCATCGATCGTCCTCAGTTGCTCCGGAGAGACCGGATCCTTGAAGAGAAAACGGACGACGGTGACAATCCAGTTTGCCCGCTGTTCCTGGACGAGTCCGGCCTCGAAACCGAAAAGGGTTCCGAAGGCGCCGTGGCGGTCGATTTTCAGGTTATATCTTTGGGAAATTTCCATGTAATTCATCATTTCACACTCCTTTTCATCCACCATTCTAACATAAGTCATGGCGATTCGAACAGACAAAAATCGTTTTTTATCATTTTTGTTTCATCGTTGTTTTTTTACATTACCCGCGCGGGCGAAAAACCGATAGGATTATTATCTTTGATATGGTAAAATACTGTTAAGGTGATTTCGTGAACGAACCATTCGAAAGCAGATTGCGAACGCTTGGCATCGAAGCCGACGAACGGACGCTTGCGCGCTTCCGGATGTACTTCGAGTTTTTGGTCGCAAGGAATCAAGTGATGAATCTGACCGCCATCACCGATGAGGCGGGTGTCTATCAGAAGCACTTCTGGGACTCCCTTGCCATCCTCAAGGCGGGACCACTTGCCGGGCTGACCCTGCTCGATGTCGGAGCGGGGGCCGGGTTTCCCTCGATTCCGCTCAAGATCGTCTGCCCCGACGTCACGGTGACGATCATCGATGCCCTGCAGAAGCGCATCGGATTCCTGGACGAATTGATCGCCAAACTCGAATTGACCGGCGTGACGACGATCCACGGCCGCGCCGAAGAACTGGCCGGGAAAAACAGTTACGATCTCGTGACGGCCCGCGCCGTCGCACCGCTGAATCTATTGACTGAACTGTGTCTGCCGTTCGCCAAGGTCGGCGGGAAGTTCATCGCGATGAAAACCGGGGACTGCGAAGCGGAAGTGAAAGCCGCGGCCAGGGCGATCCGGACCCTCGGCGGGAAACTTGGCGGCATCCGCCGCTACAACGTCAGCGCCGACCGGGAACACGCGCTCGTCATCATCGATAAAATCGCAGCGACGGGACCGGAGTATCCACGGCCGTTCGCCCAAATCAAGAAAAAGCCGTTATAAAGAAATATAAAAAGGGGGTGTCGGGATGAATTCGGACCGTTCCCGCGATTTCGCGGAAATCGAAGAATACCGGGAGTTGCTCGAAATCAAGCATCTGCGGTCGAAGAACCATTTCGTGCTTGCTCTTTTGGCCGTCGCCACCGTTGCGACGGTCGTCTATATGTTCATTGCAGCTTTTCCGCTCCCGTCCACCCTTTCGCTTCTGACCGCCTTTCTGTTCGTCATTCTCCAGAACGCCGCCTGCCTGGCGTACGGCCGGGACAATCCCCGGTTCATCCAGCTCAACAAATACACGACGACGTTCGGCGTGTTCGGACTGGCACTGATGATGATCTTTCTCTTCCGGTCGCCGTCGATGCTGTCGCTCCTTTTCATCGCCTATGCGATCAGCGCCTTCTACCAGGACATGAAGGTCATGTTCATCTCCAATGCCTTGATGCTGTTTTCGTTTCTGGCGATCATGACCAATTATCCCGATCTCCTCGTCGTCCAGAACGCGACGCTTGAAAACACGTTCGGGATGGCGTTCTTCGTCATCCTGTTCATATCGCTTCTCACCATCTCGTCCTATATCATCATCAAGCAGAAACGATTCTTTTACAATCAGATCGCAATCTCGAAGGAAACGGAATGCCGCAACATCGACTTCATGATCGCGGCGGACGAACAGGCCACCGGCAGGCGCATCAATGCCAAAGGCTATTTCACCGCCGTTTCCGAATTTACGCAGGCTTTCGCCGCCAAAATCGGGATGGACGATGTCTTCGTCGAGAAAATCGCCGTTCTGAAAGATCTGGAAGCCGGCGTGCCGGCAGTCAAGCTGCTTGCCGATCATCCCACCTATTCCGCCACCGACATCGACCGGCTCGAAGACCTGATGTTCACGGGCAAGCACAAGCTGCGCAAAGTCGCCATCAAAATCAGCCGCTCGCAGGCGATCAACGTGCATCGGCGGGAAATCTTCTCGGAGACACAATTCAAGACGTTCAATCATCCGTCGGATTCGCTCGAGATCAAGATCGTCGCCTTCGCCATCTTCTATGCGGCGCTCAAGAAGGGGACCGCTGGCATGCCGCCGCTGTCCGAACAGGACATCTATGCGGCCATCGTCAACACCGATTACTATTATTACAACGATCCGGCCGTGATGAAGATCTACCGCGAAAACAACGAAGTGTTCGATGCCATCGTCAATGACGCGTTCGCGTCGGGGAGGAAAGCATGAACAATTTCTTCCGTCGCGTGATGAACACCGAATTTCTGCCGATGAGCGAAGTCCGCAAAATCAAAGTCGTCCTCGTAATGGCGTTCCTGCTCGTCATCACCGTCGCCACGATTCCGTTCTCAATCTTTTTTGAAAACTACGATCTGGTCGTCAAAATCGTTTCGCTGGCCGTCTTCGGACTTGGGTGCATCCTGATCTTCTTCCTCGTCAAGTTCAACAAGATCATGACGGCAATCCACGTTTCCATCGTTTATACGATCGCCCTGACGCTGTTCTATACGCAGGGAACGGCCGGGTTTTATGTCTATCTGTTCTTTTACATTTCGCTTACGGTCATCGTTTTTTACCAGGAACTCCTGATTTTCCTCACTTATGGCACCGTCGTTCTCTTCCTCGGCGGCTTCTACATCGTCTTCAACCAGGAAAGCCTGCTGGGAGTGACCGACATTCCCGGATCGATCTATGTCTACATCGCCATCCTCGTGCTCTTCTACGTCATCTTCCTTCTGCAGAGCCTGCATAACGAAAAGATGTACACCGATCTCAATCTCGAATGGGTCAAGCTGAATCACGTCATCGAAGCCTATCAGGACATGACCCTCTTCCACGCCGAGGAAATCCGCAAGCGCAAAGGAATCTCGCCGCTTTATGAAGACCTGGGATTCCGGCGGGCAGTCGACGAGATCAGCGTCTTCGTCGCCGAACAGCTGAAGGAACACGGCAAGGAGATCACGAATGTCCTCGACCTGTACGTCTACATCCATGAACGCGGCCTGCCCAAGATCCTGGAAAACGAAGAAATGTCAGTCGCCACGAAAAAGATCGCCAACCGGCTCGACAAGTACCTGCTGAACCGGCGGACCGACATGGTCTCGATCCTGATGAACTTCTACACCCGGTTTCAGACATCCGAAGCCTACCGGGCGAATCGCTATGAATACAATCTGAGCCGGCTGGCGCCGGACTATGGCGAACAGGTACTCGCCCTCGCCATCGTCTATCATTTTCTGGCGACCGAGCCGACCGGAATCGATGAGTGGGGCCAAGCCGAAAAAGTGATGACGCATGATGAAATCGCGCATCTGATCGCCACGCCGGAAATGGAAGAATTCCTCTCCGTAGGCCAGATTGCTTTCTTCAAGGACAACGCCGAAATGTTCCGCGAACATCTCGGCAAGAAAGAATAGGGGGGAAACCATGAGCATCATCTTATCCATCGCCAACCAAAAAGGCGGCGTCGGGAAAACCACGACGGCGATCAACTTGGCCAGTTCCCTTTCCTATCTTGGCAAAAAAGTGCTTCTGATCGATCTTGACTATCAGGCCAATGCGACGACCTGCATGGGCATCAACCGCGGCAGTTTCAAGAACAGCGTCTTCGACTGCCTGACGGAAAACGCCGCCGTCAATGAAACGATCCTTCATACCGACAGTCCGCTCATCGACGTTTTGCCCGCCCGCACGGTCGTCGAGGGCATCGAAGAGAAGATCATTCTCAATACGAACCGCGACTTCATCCTCCACACGCAGTTGCGGGCAATCAAGGCCGGATATGATTTCATCCTCATCGACTGCCCGCCATCGCTCGGATACGTGACGATCAACGCCATGGTTGCCTCCGACGGGGTCATCATCCCCGTCCAGTGCGAATTCCTCGCGATGGACGGCCTGACCCAACTGCTGAATACGATCCGCGTCGTCCAGTCGAAGAAAAAAGTCAACCTCGAAACCCTGACGATCTTCGGCGTTCTCCTGACGATGCTCGACACCCGTTCCAATTCGGGATTCCAAGTCGTCAACGAAGTCAAAACCTATTTCGGCGACAAGGTATTCCAAACGATCATCCCCCGCAACGTCAGCTGCTCGAATGCGACGTTCTACGGGGTTCCCGTCACAGAATTCTCCCCGAAGAGCAAATCTTCGCTCGGATATCGTCTGCTAGCCAAAGAGGTGATCACGCGCCATGACCAAGCCCTTGCCCGTTAAACGCGGCCTGCAGGACCTGCTTCAGGAAAACACCATCGAAAACCTGGACAAGGAAGAAGTCGTCGAAATCAACCTCGATGAAATACAGCCCAATCCGTACCAGCCGCGCAAACATTTCGACGAGGATTCCCTCAGAGAACTCGCCGAATCGATTCGCGCGAATGGCGTCCTTCAGCCGGTACTCGTAAAAAAGGTGATGAACGGCCACATGCTCGTCACCGGCGAACGCCGCTGCCGCGCCGCCAAGATGGCCGGATTCACAACCATTCCCGCAATCGTCCGCGATTATAACAACCAGTATCTCGCCGAACTGGCCCTGCTTGAGAACATTCAGCGCGAGGATCTGACGATCATCGAAGAAGCCGAGGCCTACAAGAACGCCATCGACTCCCTCAACCTCACCCATCTCGAACTGGCGCAGAAGATCGGCAAGAGCCGTTCCTACGTTTCCAACACCCTTGGCATCCTCACGCTGCCGGCATCGATCGTCGCCGAGATCAACAACGGCAACATTTCGATGGGACACGCGCGGGCGCTGTCGAAACTGAAGGACGGCGAACGAATCCGCCAGATCGCCACGATGATCGTCGAAAACCGCCTGACCGTGCGCGACATCGAAGCACTCGTGAAAAACGAGAAGAAGAAAAAGGAAATCAAACGTCAGGTCGTCGCACCTTCTCTGGTGGCCGGCCTCGCCGACGTCAAAGCGGCGCTCGGACATCGCTTCGCCTTCGAAAAATCCGTCCGCGTTTCCGGGAACAGGATCGTGATCACGTTCCAGACGGATGCCGAACTTGCCCGTTTCGCCGAACTCGTGGGGGAAGGAAAAGAGTTCTGATGGCGGCGCCGCTCAACATCGACATCCGCCTCGGCAGTGTCCTGATGTTGAAAAAAGGTCATCCCTGTGGCGCCAACCGCTGGGAAATCGTCCGTTTCGGCACCGATTGCAAGATCAAATGCCTCGGCTGCGGCCGCATCGTTTTAATCGACCGCGTCGATCTCAAGAAAGCCATCAAGAAGATCCTGGAGGAACCCGGTGGACAAGCTGATCAAGAAAATCATTGAATTCCGTGATGAACGCGGGTGGCGGGAGCACGACACCCCCGAAGCGCTCGCCAAATCGATCGTGATCGAGGCGGCGGAACTGCTGGAAAACTATCAATGGCCGGATACGGCGCCCAATCTAGAAAACGTCGCCGACGAACTGGCGGATGTCATCATGTACGCGCTGGCGATGGCAACCGACCTTGGCCTCGATCCCGAAACGATCTGTTTCGCCAAGATCGAGAAGAACAAAACCAAGTATCCGATCAAAGGCTGAAGGCGCGCGGAAACGATCCGCTCCGCGCGCCGTCAAGGCCGAAAAACGGGCGTTTCTCGACAGGGGCTTCTACCGCGGGCGTTTCGGGTAAATATTGATTGACAAAATATTGTATAAATAGTAAAATATAACTCGCACTGAAAAGTGTTGATGGGGGCCTATAGCTCAGGTGGTTTAGAGCGCACGCCTGATAAGCGTGAGGTCGATGG
>CAZFHR010000007.1:0-20815 GCA_964519115.1 uncultured Candidatus Izemoplasmatales bacterium | reverse complement strand
TTTCATCCAGGGCGTCGACGACACCATTTTTCCGACCTCGCTGACAGTTGACTATGTCCGTGTCTTCCAACAGGACAAACTGTATGGAGACACCGAGAACCCTGGCATGATTTCGCACGTGCGGGCCATCAAACAAGCCGATAGGAACATTTTTCTCGTCTGGAATCCTTCCACCGACGATAAAGGCATCAAACAATATTATGTTTATGTGAATGGCGTTCTAAACAAGAAAACGACCGTTTCCGGCGTCCTGATTTCCAATCTGAGACTCGATTATGACAATCTGATCACAATCATTGCGGAAGATTATGCCGGCCATTGGTCGGATCCGTACGAAACCATCATCACCACCTGAATAAAGGAATGAAAACATGAAGAAAACACTGCTACTGATCCTTCTTTTCTTCGGTGCGATGGGCGCCGTCGCCTGCACGGAAACAACGACGACGACCACAACCGAAATGACAACATCAACCACCGAGACAACAGCCACGACGACGGAAACGACGACCGCGGAAACGACGACCACGGAAACGACGACCACGGAAACGACGACTACGGAAGCATTGACGACCACGTTGGACCCGGACAGTCTCGAGGCCAATATCCCGGCGGAATGCGCTGGTGTGGAAATCATTTCCGGATGGGTGCCGACCTGGTGTGAAGAATTCGATTACACCGGAGCCGTCAATGCCACGAAATGGCGTCATCAGACGGGCGGCGGCGGTTTTGGCAACGAGGAACTTCAATATTACACGAGCCGCGCCGAGAATGCGTACGTCGACGGCGAGAAACTGATCATCACCGCCATCAAGGAAACCTATTACAGTCAAGCCTATACTTCTGCCAAAATCTGGACGCAGGGCATCAAAAACTGGAAATACGGCAAATTCGAGATGCGGGCCAAACTTCCCGCCGTTCCCGGAACCTGGCCGGCTTTCTGGATGATGCCCAAATCGAGCGTCTACGGCAGTTGGCCCAACAGCGGCGAAATCGACATCCTCGAACACACCGCCTACTACAATCTTGATACCGCCGTCGGTTCGATCCATACCGAAGCGTACAACCACAAAATCGGAACACAGATCAGTTTCAGCCGTCACCTCGACGGCCTGACTTCCGGATTTCACACGTATTCCGTCACTTGGAACGAATATTCGTTCTCCTGGTATGTGGATAATTACAAATATGGCACTTCGACCTTCAACGCCGCCGCTGTCGCTTACGGCGAAATGGCGGTATCCGCCGCTTGGCCTTTTGATCAGGAGTTCTATCTGATCATCAATCTGGCGATGGGCGGATCAATGGGTGGGACGGTTGACCCGGGGTTCACTTCGGACACCTTCGAAATCGATTATGTCCGGGTCTATCAGCGCGATTACGTGACCGGCGATACCGGCGCGCCGCGTCCGATCAGCGGCCTGGAAGCGGTGAATGCAATCGACACAGCAGCCTATGTGCTGTGGACAAAGGCCATCGATGACAAACAGGTCATGCGCTACAACGTGTACATCGATGGCATCTATCTGAAATCCGTCTCCGTCAACGTGGCGAAACTATCCAGTCTGACGGTCTTGCAGGACTATCTCATTGAGATCGAAGCGGAGGATTATGCCGGCAATCTGTCGGCGAAAACGGCCATCACGCTCCACACGGAACCGGCTTCCTGAGATGTAAATACAATCATTCCCGAGCCCTGAATTTCAGGGCTTTTCTTTTTGAATCATGATATAATTGACACAGAGGTGATGGCGATGCCATTGATCGTCAATCAGGAAACCGTCCTCAAGACATTGCGGCGGATGACCCATGAAATCATAGAGAAAAACGACGATCTTGCGAACGTCGTTTTGGTCGGAATTCTAAAAAAGGGATTGCCCATCGCCGCCTTGATACGAGACAACGTCCAGCAGTATGCCGGCATCGGGATTCCCGTCTATGAACTGGATATTTCGATGTATCGCGACGATGATAAAAAACGTCCGGCGGCCCTGCCCGCCATTTCCGTGGCCGGCAAAGTATGCATCCTCGTCGATGACGTCCTGTTCACGGGACGGACGGCCCGGGCGGCGATGGATGCCCTCGTCGATCTTGGCCGGCCGAAACGGATCGAGCTTGCCGTCCTGATCGACCGCGGTCACCGCGAATTGCCGATCCGGGCGGATTATGTCGGTAAAAACACGCCGACATCGATGGAAGAAATCGTGATCGTGAACATGACCGGCCCCGATGCCGGCGTCCATATTGAAAGGAAAAGGTGACACCCATGTCCAAACTGCTTGCAACGGATCCGGAACTGTACGGACTGATTCAGAAAGAAACGGAACGCCAGCGCTCCCACATTGAGTTGATCGCATCGGAAAACTTCGTTTCCCTGGCGGTGCTCGAAGCGGCCGGAAGCGTTCTGACGAACAAATATGCGGAAGGATATCCGAAAAAGCGATATTACGGCGGCTGTGAATTCGTCGACATGGTCGAAGATCTGGCGCGTGAACGCCTGAAACAGCTCTTCGGGGTCAAATTCGTGAATGTTCAGCCCCACTCCGGCTCCCAGGCCAACATGGGTGCTTATCGCGCGATCCTTGCGCCAAAGGACGTCGTCATGGGTCTTGCGCTCGATCAGGGCGGACATTTGACCCACGGACATCCGCTCAATTTTTCCGGCGTGGATTATGAATTTCATCCTTACTACGTGTCCCGCGACACTGAAACGATCGATTACGACGCGCTTGCGGCGATGGTTCTGGAATTCAGACCGAAACTGATCGTCGCCGGCGCGAGCGCCTATCCGCGAACCCTCGATTTCAAGCGATTCCGGGCGATTGCGGACAGCGTCGGCGCGCTCTTGATGGTGGATATGGCCCATATCGCCGGCCTCGTCGCCGCCGGATTGCATCCCAATCCGTGTGAAGTGGCCGACATCGTCACTTCGACGACCCACAAAACTCTCCGCGGGCCCCGCGGCGGCGTCATCATGACCAACAATCAGACGATTGCCGAACGAATTGACAAAATCGTGTTCCCCGGCATCCAGGGCGGACCGTTGATGCACATCATCGCCGCCAAGGCGGCCGCATTCAAAGAAGCGATGACACCGGAATTCAAAGAATATCAGCGGCAGACCGTCGCCAATGCCAAGGCCTTTGCCGCGGAATTCGTCAAGATGAACTATCACGTGGTCTCCGGCGGCACGGACAATCATCTTTTACTGCTGGATGTCAAATCGAAAACGGGCATGACCGGCAAGAAGGCCGAGAACCTGCTCGACCGCGTCGACATCACCTGCAACAAGAATACGATTCCTTATGATCAGGAAAAACCGTTCATCACCAGCGGCATCCGCCTGGGATCACCGGCGATGACGACGCGTGGGTTCGACGAAGATGATTTCCGGCAGGTGGCGCGACTCATCGACCAGGCGCTCACCCATCCGGAAGACGAGACGGCACTGGCCGAAGTCAAGGCCGCCGTTGCCGTTCTGACTTCCCGCCATCCGCTTCCCTACTGACATGACCCGCGTTCTTTTCTGCGGCGAAGACCAGCTGACGGCCATCCGGATCGGTCGGGAACTCAACGTCAAGAACCTGGCGTACGATTGGAACAAAAACCCGATAAAAAAAGACGACCTGCTCCGTTATGACCTCATTGTCGTCCATGCATCCTGGAAACTGCCCAACCTCGTGGGATTCGTCGTGAATCTCGTACTCGAACACGCCAGACCGGTCATCTATCTGGCGTCCTCGATCGGCATCGGCGCGTTCCGGCCGATCATGGACGATCCGTATTTCGCCATCATCGATGATCAGCGGATCGATGCCGAGTTCGGCATTGGCGTATCCTTGTTGCTCAAGACGGCAAAAGCTTTGCGGGAACAAGCGGATAAGGCAAAAAAGGCGGCTGAGCGGGCCGACATGCGCCGACAGATGGATGAATGCAAACGAAAAATGGTAGCATCCGGCATGACAGAGGAAGAAGCACACCGCCTGATTCTCAAAACCGCAATGGATCGGCAGATTTCCAAATATGACGCCTGCGTCTTTCTGCTCGCGGGAAATAATGCCAAAACCGATTGATTTCTGCATGAAGTGAAAGTATAATGATGTAAACCGACGGACAATGAAGCCCGTCCAAGCGAAAGGCCGCGACCCCGTTCATGAGTGCAGTGCATCGTCAGAGGGACACGCGAGAAAACTGAATATGCCGAAATACACGAAAGAAGAAATTCTACGAAGCGCCAAGGAAGAAAACGTCCGCTACATCCGATTGATGTTCACCGACATCAACGGCACGATCAAAAGCGTTGAAATTCCGGTCAAGCGGCTGGAAACGGCACTTGAGGGCAAAGTCATGTTCGATGGGTCTTCGATCGAAGGCTTCGTCCGGATTTTGGAAGCCGACATGTATCTGAAGCCCGATTTCAACACCTGGCTCATCCTGAGTTGGGAAGAAACGAGTTATGGCAAAGTCGCCCGTCTGATCTGTGACTGTTATACCCCGGATGGAAATCCATTCCCGGGCGATCCGCGTTCCAATCTGAAGCGCGTGGCCGCCCGCATGGAAAAAGACGGCTTCTCCGCTCTCAACATCGGGTTTGAACCGGAGTTTTTCCTGTTCAAGACGAAAGAAAACGGCGAACCGACGCTCGAATTCACCGATCAGGGCAGTTATTTCGATCTGTCGCCGATCGACGGTGCCGGCGATTGTCGCCGCGACATCGTTCTCGAACTGGAGCGGATCGGATTCACGATCGAAGCGAGCCATCACGAGGTCGCACCCGGACAATGCGAGATCAATTTCCAATTTTCCAACATCGTCGAGGCCTGCGACAATGTCCAGACATTCAAACTCGTCGTTAAAAACATCGCCAGGCGTCACGGATTGCACGCGACGTTCATGCCCAAACCGGTTGCCAACGTCAACGGCTCGGGCATGCACTCCAATTGTTCGCTTGCGGACATGGATGGCAACAATGCATTTTATGATTCAAAGGATCCGATGGGATTAAGCTTGCTCTGTCGCGAATGGCTGACGGGGATTCTGACGCATTCCCGCGGGTTCTGCGCAATCACCAACCCGACGATTAACTCCTATAAGCGCCTCGTTCCCGGGTATGAAGCCCCCTGCTACATATCCTGGTCGGAGCATAACCGTTCCGTGATGGTCCGCATTCCCGCGACGCGGGGAAAAACGACCCGTACGGAAATCCGCAACGTCGATTGTTCCTGCAATCCCTATCTTGGCATGGCGGTCATTCTGGCAGCCGGGCTGGACGGCATCGAAAACAAACCGGCACTGATCGGGCCCGTCAATGAAAACCTCTTCGAAAAGACGCCGGAGGAGCGGGAAGCATTGGGCGTGAAGAATCTTCCCGACAATCTGCGTGAAGCTTTGGACGCTCTGGCGGCCGATGAAGTCGTGAAAGAAGCGCTGGGGCCGCACATTTATCGTAAATTTGTGGAACTGAAACTCCGTGAATGGGATGATTTCCGGACCACGATCACGGAATGGGAAATCAATCGCTACATCAAGATGATGTAAATACAAAAATCGCTTTCCGGCTAAACGGAAAGCGATTTTATCTTGATTGGCCGTCCAAGCATCAAGAAAGACGGGGCTTTTCGGCGAATGCAAGCATCGTTTGCAGGTCTTTGACGCTGAAATGATGTTTTTTGCCGCAAAAATGACAAACCGTTTCGATCGGATGTCCTTCCGCAACCATTTCTTCGATTTCCTGCTTTCCCAAAGCGACGATACCGGCGGAAAAACGGTCGCGGGTACAGTCGCAGAAGTATTTAAGTTCGATGGTTTCGACGATTTCATGATCGCCGCCGGTGATTTCTGCGACGATTTGTTCCGGCGAGAAACCGCTTTGGATCATTTCGCTGACCGGTCGCATGGCCTTGATGTTGGTTTCGATCCGATCCAGGACCTCGGCGGAGGCGCCGGGCATGACTTGGAGGATGAATCCGCCGGCCGCGAGGACGGAGTTGTCGTTTTCGACAAGAACGCCAAGACCGACAGCTGACGGAATCTGTTCGCTCATCGTAAAATAATAGGTGAAATCTTCGGCGATTTCTCCGGTTTGAAGTTCAGCGCTCGACGTAAAGATGTTTTTCACGTTCAAATCTTTCGTCACATGGATAAAGCCGTTATGGCCGACAACAAAACCGACGGCGAGCTTTCCATCGTTCGTCGAGCCGTGAACATGCGGGTTTCCGACATACCCACGCACTTCCCCTTGGGGATTGGTGGTGACGACGATTCCGCCGATCGGGCCACCGCCGTCAATTCGGATTGTGAGCGTCTGATCACCCTTGTACATCGCCCCCATAATGGCGGCGGCCGTCAATGCGCGGCCAAAAGCCGCCGTAGCGGCCGGAAAAGTATCGTGGATCGTGCGCGCCATCTCGACCAGATCGGTCGTACGCGCGCCATATAGCCGTACGGTACCGCCAAAAGCATACGCTTTCACCAGATAATCATTCATGATTTCACGCTCCCGAACTATTATATCACAGGAAGCGGACCAATCGATTTGCTTTGTCTTCGTCATCGCTTTGGGGTATAATTTAACTATCGAAAGCGGTGTTTGTATGAAATGGAAAATACGTGAAATCGAAATCTCCAACCAGATCGTCGTGGCGCCGATGGCGGGCGTGACCAATCCGGCCTTCCGTCGGATCGTCAAAGAATTCGGAGCGGGACTGGTTTATACGGAAATGATTTCCGACAAAGGCCTCGGACATCATAATCAAAGAACCAGAAGCATGCTCAAGGTAGAAGTGGATGAGCATCCCGTTTCGCTCCAGATCTTTGGCGGAGATGCCGAAAGCTTGGTCGAAGCGGCGATTTTGATTGATCGCGAATCAGACGCTGATATCATCGACATCAATATGGGCTGCCCGGTGAACAAAGTCATCAAGTCGGAAGCCGGGTCCAAACTGATGAAGGATCCCGACAAGGCTTATGAAATCGTCCGGCAGATCGTTCAGGCTGTACAAAAACCCGTTACCGTAAAAATCCGTAGCGGCTGGGATCAGGAACATATCAATGCGGTCGAATTTGCCAGGAAAATGGAATCCGCCGGAGTCAGTGCGATTGCGATCCATCCGCGAACGAGAACGCAGATGTATTCGGGCCGCGCGGATTGGTCGATCATCAAGGCGGTAAAAAACGCAGTATCGATTCCTGTCATCGGGAATGGCGATATCGCAACCCCTGAGGACGCAAAGCGGATGATGGAAGAAACCGGATGCGACGCAGTCATGATTGGACGAGGGTTGTTGGGGAATCCGTGGCTGATCAGGCAGATGGTCGAATACATGGATTGTGGAACCTATTCAAGCGAATTATCCGATCGGGATCGCCAAGCGGGGATCGAAAGGCATATGAACAACCTGATTGCCGAAGTCGGAGAGAAACGAGCGATACTGGAAATGCGGAGTCATGCGGCCTGGTATCTTAAAGGAATGAAGAATTCAGCAAAGGCGCGAGACGAAGCATCCAGAGCCAAAACCAAGGAAGATCTTATCAAAATACTGGATCATTTCTTTCTTAAAAACGAATAAAGGCATAAACGGCGATTCAGTTCGCCGTTTTCTTTTCTGCAATACAGAAAGAAGGAAGAGAAAACACAGACGCAAGCGATAACGATAAAAATCAAACAGAAAGAAAATCAAAGTACACACGAACAAAGATTCTGAAAAGAAAGTTTGCTGTAAACAAAGAATATAAAGATTCATTTTAAACCGATTATACGGCCAGATATGGCGATATATACATATCGGTAACACAAAACAATAAGCGGAATTCATACCAAAGCCTCCAGATCTCTTGGCAAAGCGAATGATCATTTCATTTTGGCGGGGAAGAAAAATACGACTAACTGATAAAACGCGGATAAAGAAAAGCGAGTATTTTATTGTTCGGATCGGAGCCGTAATTCTATGGGTAGCGATTTTCGTAACACATTAAAAAGCAATAGTGAAAGATTCCAGCCAGGCAATAATGTCCGCATAAATCAAAGAAAAAAGACGAGATGACAGACAAATTGTGATGAAAATTTATATAAAGAAAGATTTATTATATGCCTTAAAAATGGCTAGATATAGCGAAATAACAAATTACGTTGTTTCGGATCTTATACATAATATCATGCTATGAATACACATATCTAGTAAACCAAATTGGTTATAAAACCTCGTGACTCTGGAAGGCTTTCTTCAGAACTAAAACTCCAAACTACTGAATTTTAGATCGTGGATTTTGCAGTTCAGAACACACCATTATTCTGTCTATGCTATTATAGACTATGAAGTTGATTTTCAATGATTTATGAGTAAAAGAGTTCTTAATGATTGTGTCTGATAAGAGGGATTCTATATACCCAATGGCTAAAAACGGATCACGTCAACCGGATATCGACCTTATTATTACAGTTAAACATGTCAGTAAGTTTATTATGCAGATAAAAAGGGAATGTATTCTAACAGATATTTAATGAATATATATAAAACGGCTATATATGGCCATCTATATCTAAATTGTAACTAGTAATGATGAAAGAATATGTTTCGATGTACTCATATCAATGAAAACGTTAGAAATCACACCGATATTAGTATCAACATCACATCATTACGTACATTTATATCCGAAATACGATTTGATTTGCACGTCCCTATGTTGCCTCTAACACAATTAATGTTCTTGTAAATACATTATTTATCAGAGAGGCATATAACGTCCATATATGGGGATATACACAGATATTGTGTTTTGACAAATGAATGAATACATACATATAGTTAGCAAATTCAAAAAGAAACACAAACAACGTAAAAAGCACTATATGCGACAAGAATGAATAACGCGCTTATTATGAAAATATTTGCGATATTTACACCAATGGCGGCTTTATGAGTGTTTTTACACGATTCAAGAACCTGGCGAAAAACGGGATTTTAAGGACGTTTTATGAATTTTGAATCGCCAAAACAGTATCATGTCGACGATTTTTAAGCGGTCTCACACATTCGTATGTTATTCCAAAGCTATCGAATCAAAAAATAGAGCGACAATGATGCATTTATAGTTGCGTGTGAAGCCATGTTTCTGTATTGAGCGACGCGTTGTTTGGCGGGAGTGGATGTTTTATTGCTCTTTTGACACAGTCGTCATCGAAGTCAGTGATATATATCAACTTTTAAAACAGATGATTATACATCAGTTCGAAAATCAACGAATATTGGCCATCATGACAAACGAAGTGCCGGCCAAACCTTGGTGGATGGGAGCCGTACACCGGCGAAGATCACCCGGCTGTGACATTTGGTATAAAGTTGAAGGGCGGCCGGCCCCGATCTCAACAAAAGCGTTACATTCAACGCGTTCGACCACAGCACTCCAATCAGCGGCTGCACCGCATAAAATCGGCCAAAGTAACCGCCATACACACAATCAAGTAGCCGCCAAAGAATAACCAAGCATAGTTACGTTTGAGCGAAAGGCAAGGCGTCAAAAGAACACGCGCAGAATACAAGCGCCGTATATTCATCTGGTTATCATATAGGCGATCAAAAATCGCTCATAAACCACTTTTGGCCCTGCCCCCTACAACAAGTGCATACGCCAGCGTGCGTGCGCGTGAAAAGCCAATTATATCACTGTGACGACATGGCGCGACCTAACAGTCATGAACGACTGGATCATCAGCGACATATGAATGCGTCTTTAGGCCGGAGATCCGTTCAAATGTAAGGGTGGACCGCGCTGCGGATCAAGTATTTCATGCAATAAGCTAATAGGTTGACTGCAATCCATTCTGGACGGCTGCTCAAAGACCGTCACAGGCCGCAATCATCAATGCATGATGATGAAACTATTGAATCTGTTTGCTAGAAACGACTAACGAGGAAGAACAAATCCATATCAGGTAGCAAAAAACGAGGCATGTGTAAGAGAGACGTGGCTCGTGAAGCAAAAAACGATATGAGATTAGAAGAAAGCCGTCAAAACCACGAAAACAAAAAAACATATTTCTTCGAAAGCAAAAGCGTCTGGGGTTCAGATGCGAAAAATACGATCATCAAGCTATGAAACCCCAGGCGTCCGTTAGCGCGGAAAATGTAACCCTCCGCCAAAAGCAATATCATTTGATCAAACATATATCATTGTGAAAAATCAATAAATATCATTCGTCAAATTGCTTTTATTCTCAATTGAAATCAAATCGTTTACTAATCGTTGGTCAAAAAAGGATATAAAACAGAAAATCAAATACACTAAAATAATCAATGCTTATTAAGAAAAAACACAGTCAAATAGAGCAAATGACAAGCAATTTCGGAAAGAAATATGCGGAACCAAAAAAGCAATATAGTATGGAAGACAGAAAATAAACATAAAAAATGCCGAAAAGGCAGAGATTTCAATTCGTGATGGTCCTTCTATAAAACCAAGAAGACTTTCAATGCATGAATCATTCGATATTTATTGGATTGTCCCATTGAATCTTAGAATTTATGATTATTGGGTCAAAAATCATATCTATATAAATGATATGACGCATGCAACTATTCCCTATAAGGTGAAATAACGGCCATATATAAACGTTCTTAAAATATGATATCACAAACTATTAAATCAAAAATGGGCCATTAACGTACGATATAAATCTCTTCAAAATACAACAATAACTAATGATATGCGATATTTTCCCTATAGATGGTTAGTCTAATCATAGCCCAAAATCTGAAGAATATATCAAGCAAACATATCAGACAGCTGAGAAGTGGTCATTCATCAGGCAATTCGAACGAATTTGATACTATGGTGCCGACTAAAAAACGCCAAAAGCATTATAATATTTATTATATGACCTATAAACGGCTATATATGGACCTTTGTTAAAACCAATCAAAGATCAACATAAATGACAGTGTTCGCGTCGATTTGAAGACCATAGATATAAATAAAACGTAAACGCAGTTTCGATATCAAATCATAGAAAAGAACGATATATATAGATATGGATCACTATTTACCCGGCCTTTAAGAGAATTCAAGCATTGAGTTATGCTCGTTGGTCAAACTCAAAGTCAAAAAAAATGAAACATCATCAAGAATGACGCTTTATAGATATATGCAAAACGACAAAATTCACTATATGATCTATATATGGCTATATAGGGCCGTTTAAATGAAAAATATTCACCCATTTCGGATGAATATTTACACATTTTCAGAATGTTTGGAAATACCACGTAGTGTTCCAATAAGAATTGATGCTGAAATGTTAATTTAGTATGGCCGAAGTTATAGTATATACTCTTTATACAAACTAGACAGGTGATCGTTGAGTTCAACTTCTATTTTGATGCCATCGTTACAATATTCGACTTTTCTTATATTTGCGTGATCATTGAGAAAACTGTATATCTGGCCTTTACCATAGGGTAGCAATAGCGTTACGAGTCGGTTTCCCGAATAGAGAGTTTCATCAATCAATTTCATCAAACGTTCAAATCCGGCCCCCGTTAATGCACTTATTGTGATCCTGGGATCAAGCTTTAGTGACGGCGGCTCAAGGCACAGATCCGACTTGTTAATTACATAGATTACAGGGATGTTTACAACCTCCAGACTATGTAAAACCTCATCGACAACAAGGGCTTGATTCATCGCCTGAGGGTTAGATCCGTCCACAATATGAAGGATCAGGGAAGCCTCTTTGATCTCTTCCAGCGTCGATTTGAAGGCATCAACCAGATGATGGGGTAGTTTTGATATGAATCCGACCGTATCTGTCACTAAAAACTGATGATTGTTCTGTAGGCTGATGCTTCGGGTGGCCGTCTCCAGAGTTGCAAACAGCATATCCTTCTCAAACACATATTTCTCCGTGTTTTGAACCGAATACTCCAACATCTTGTTCAGTATTGTGGATTTTCCAGAATTGGTGTATCCCGTGAGTGCTACGGTAAGTATTTGATCCTTCTTCCGTTTCTCCCTTTGCGTTCTTCTGACGCTGACGATCGTTTTCAATTCTTCCTTGATGTGGTGAATTTTATTTCGGAGAAATCGTTTGTCAAGTTCGAGTTTCGTTTCACCGGGCCCTTTTGAACCTGTTCCGCTTTTTTGACGGGATAGCGATGAATACATACCAACGACACGCGGGAGCATGTACTCGCTTTGCGCGAGCTCAACCTGGAGCATAGCCTCCTTAGTCTTGGCGCGGCTGGCAAAAATGTCGAGAATCAGAATCGTACGATCGATGACCTTGGCTTCCAATCCCTTTTCCAGGTTGCGGATGTGGGAGGGAGACAGTTCGTCGTCAAAAATCACGAGATTGGCTTCCAACGTCGTGATCATCTGCTTGATTTCTTCAACCTTACCAACGCCGATGTAGGTAGCGGACGTAGGTCCGTCCAGTCTTTGGGTGACAGTCTCCAATACCTCGATACCACACGCTTTTGCCAGATTCTTCAATTCTTCCATATGATAAGCAAATTGTGCGCTCGAGGGGGTTTCCAGTCCAACTAGTATCGCCTTTTCCATTTTTTGCATCACCCTCACCTATTATATTACATTTTCTGCCATTCGCATTTCTTTTCATTGAAGAAAATACTGGTTCTAAAGAGTTTCGAAATATGGTATAATTAAATGCACATTTTCCGACGGCGAGGTTTATAGATGGACACCCCTAAAATCAAGTTCAAGGACAAACTGCGGGAAAAAATGCGGAAATGGCGGACGAAATTCGCCGCGTTCATGACCGCTACTTACGAAAGCCCCAAACGGACGTTTCTGTTTTTGGGCATTTTCGTTTTCACAGTACTTTTCCTGATTCAGATTGCCATCATCCTTATCAACAACAGTTTTTATAACAACTTTTCTGACGATATCATCCAGTATTACAGCATCATGGTCGATTTCATTGATCAAATCAAGGAAGGCGCCATCTCCGCATTCAACCTCAACAACTATCTGGGGGCCTCCTTCTTCTCGGATATCTACTATGTCCCGCTCGATATCTTCACGTTCATCACGTTCTGTCTCAGTTACGTGATGCCGACCGAACTCGCCTATTCCAGCACTGAACTCATCAAGATCTGGGCCGGCGTCATGGTTTTCGCCTACTACCTGAAACTGACGGGCATGAAGAACCGGACGATCTTCTGGATGGGCATCATCTATTTCGTGAGCGGTGGATCAGTCAGCTTCATGGCCTTCCCGGTCTTCTTGTCCCTGGCATTCTACCTTCCGGCATCCCTTGTCGTCATCCAGCTGTTCTTCCGTGGCAAGAAATGGGTCGTTCCGCTTTTCGTGCTTGCGCTTGTGTTCTATGATTTCTATTTGGCTTATTCGGCGATCGCCTTCATGAGCGTCCTCTACATCGTCGAAGCGATCAAACGCCCCGGATTCAACATCCTCAAGTTCCTCAGGGATGGGGCCTTCTTCCTGACTCTGATCTTGCTTGGGGTCGTTATGTCGGCGGTCATCCTGTATCCGAGCATCCGCTTCATCCTGGAAGACACGTTCCGCGACACCGGCAGCTTTCATGCCTGGGAGGTCACCATCTTTGGTCAGGATTTGAAGCTTTTCCAGCCGACCATCTATATCCGGGTGCTGGCAAAGATCTTTGCCGAACAAAAAGGCATCGGCTTCTATGGCTTTGAAAACAATTACGGGCTCGAACACGCTTCGCTGTATATTACTGTAACCGGCATCGTCTTCATGAACTACATTTATTTCATGAAAGGTCGGATCGCCCGCATCTATCAGGTTCTGATTCCCTTTGGCCTCGTATTGATATTCTTCCCGCTGTTCTCGTATGTCTTCTCCGGCACCACCGACGCCCCGTATACGCGCTGGATCAATATGTTGCCACTGGTCGAGGTCATGATTTTGGCGCATGTTTTCGACAACCACGGGTTTGAGAACGTGAAGATGAAATGGCTCTCGATTCCGATCGCCTTGTCGCTGGCATTGGATGGATTCCTCATTTATTACTATATCAACAAGCTGGCGAGCGACGATCACTTCGTTTCCCGCGATGTTCTGACTTGGGATACGGGGCTGATGTGTTTTGGCGCCCTCGTCATCCTGCTTATTCTTGTCTTCGGCTGGATCAAGAAGCGCGGCTGGATCCGGATCGTGCTGTGGGCCGAGGTCGTCGTGGCGATCGCGTACGCCTATTCCGGCCCCTTTGCGATTCCCAACAAGATCGATACCTTCCAATCGATGCATTCGATCGACGCATTCCTCGAAGAATGCCTCGATCAGGATGAATTCTATCGCGTTTATGTCGATCTGTCCCGATTCGACGTCGAAGAACTCAATTTCAACCGCATGACGTCGTTCCCGACCAATACGGAAATCTTCCATTCCTGGACCGATGCCGAAACGAACGCGATCAGTTATCTATTGTTCGGGGTCAGGGAATATCAGACCAAGGACAAGCTTGACATCCAGGCCATCTATCTCAATCATTTTCTTGGTTATAAGTACCTGTTGCTCTCGGCCGAACGGAATTACTACATCAACAGCAGTTACTATACCCTATTGTATGCCAACGACATGTACCGGCTGTACGAGATCGCCGATGCGGAACCGTTCCAGGTTTATGAATCCTTCATCACCTATTCTGAATATCGCGACTTCGCCAGCATCAATACCCGCGTCGCATCGCAGAAACTCCTGCTCATGAACGCCCTGATCGACGAAGAACGGTATGAAGTCGAGACCTATAACGTCGTCGAGACGGATCCGGAGTATGAATCCGCACTCAAGTCGCTGAATGCGTTCCGCTATTCTGCGATCGCCACACCCGTGCTGACATCAGGAATCGAAGATCCGACCGAACGGACATTCTATCGGTATGAAGAATCGATTCTTGACATCGGCTTTTCCGTCGGTGCGGTCTACATCAACGTCAATTCGCTTTCGCCTTTGGATATCGGCGAAGTTTTCATGACGTTTGCCAACGGCATGACTGATTCCTGTGATGTCGTCGAGGGCCTGCCGCATATGGTCAAATGCGAATTCTGGCTGGAGCCGACCGCCATCTATTTTGAGCAGACCGCCGGGTTCAACGTCGCCAAGACGCTGCAATACCGGATGGAAAAAGCAATCGACGGCGCCGCCTATCTGGTCTATGATTTCGATAATGCGGTTTTTGAAGGCACTTCCGGAATGCTCTACTTCCAGATGACCAATGCGATGGTTTTTGACCGCGTCTTCGTCGTTGATGCAGAGGACAACGAAACCGAATGCTTCGAAGGTTATTATTATTTCGATGAAATTCCGGAGCGGATGTACATCTTGAAAACCAATGACATGTACAACTACTCCAATCCGTTCGCGCTTTCTTTGAAATATTCATACGACGACTTGTCAAGCTATGCAAATCAGGCCGATTCGCCGATCGCCGCCGATGAATTCATGACGATCAAGGGCGGAAAAATCACGCTGTCCTATACGCGGACGAGCGAAAGCGCCAATGATCAGATCGTCGTGATTCCGGTCGCCTATTCCGAAGAGTGGGAAATCACGTCCGGGCAGAATTATGAAACAATGTCCGTTTCCGGCGGTTTCCTTGGCATCGTGATTCCCAACGGCACGAACCAGATAACGCTGACGTTAAACTTCGTACCCAAAGGTTTGGAGCTTGGCGCGCTCGCGTCCCTCGGTGGCGCTTTCGTCTACGCCGCGATTTTCATTCCCATTCACCTGATCAAGCGTCGTCGGGCAGAAAAGGCCCGCAAGGATACGGAGGTCACCCCATCATGAAAAAACTGACGATCATCGTACCATCATTCAACGAAGAAAAGAACGTACGACCCTTTTATGACGAGGTCGTGAAATACCTCGATGATCCGGACTATCGGTTCGAAATTCTCTACGTCAACGACGGATCCCGGGATAAGACACTCGATGAAATCAAAGCCGTCGCGGCGCTGGATCCCCGCGTCAGGTACATTTCCTTTTCCCGCAACTTCGGCAAGGAAGCAGCGATGCATGCCGGATTGGAACACATTCCGGACAGCGACGCCGCCATCGTCAGCGACTGCGACCTCCAGCAGCCGCCGTTTCTGATTCCGGAAATGGTCAAGTATCACAAAGAAGGCTACAAGATCGTCTACACCAAAGGCCGTACCCGCAAAGGTGAGCCGAAAATGCGGACGCTTTTCGCCAATTTGTATTATAAATTCTACAATAATTACTCCGACCGGCCGCTTGACAACGGCGCGAAGGATTTTCAACTGCTGGACCGGGTGGTAATCGACGCCTTTATCAAGATCAAGGACAGCAACCGTTTCATGAAGGGGATTTTCTCCTGGGTCGGATACAAGCGCAAATGCCTGGAGTACGATTTCATTCCCCGGATGCACGGCAAGAGCAGTTGGAGTTTCAAATCCCTGTTCAAATACGGATTCAACGGCATGAATCAGTTCTCCAACGTCATGATGGCGCTTCCGGCGCTCGGTTTCTGCATCGGGATTCTCGTTCTGATTGCGAACTTGTTGCTCTATATCTTCAACATCTTCACCTTGGGCGCGTTCCTGCTGGCGCTGGAAATCGGACTGGCGTTCCTTTTCCTTGACTTGCTCGCCTATGGGATCTTTTATCTCCTGTACCAGATCCGCCGGCAGGTGCTCAACCGGCCGTTGTATCTGATTGAAGACATGTCGGAGGGCCTGAACGTTGAGTAAGTTCTGGGTTTTCGTCAAAACCAACTTCCTGACCAAAAAGTTTCTCACGTTCGGCATCATCGGCGTCGTCAACACGGCCATCGACGCCGCCGTCTATTTGCTGGCAGACAACATAATCGGACTCGACAATGCGTTTCTTTCGAAAAGCATCGCCTTTATCATCGCTTCGGTTTTCTCCTACTTCGCCAACGCGGTCTTTACCTTCAAGCCGGCGTCAAAGAATGCCAAGCAGTTCACCGTCGTCATGCTCGTCTTCTTGATCCGGATGCTCTTGAGTGCCGCCCTCGCCGAAGGCATCAACTACATGCTCGTCGGTTGGCTGGCGGTCGATTATGCCGTTCATCCGGCAATGGAAACCATCGTTCCGATCCTGTCGTCGGCCGTGATGATTCCGATCGCCTACTTCGCACTTGACGTCGTTTATAAAAAATATGGCGCCAAGCCGGCGGAATGAAACAAATTCAATGCAATCGATTGGTTTTTCCCGGAATATGTCGTAAAATATGCATGATGCGCACTGCGCCATGTCTTTCATCCCTCCGAAAGCGGTGATATCTTGGGCAACTTCGAATTGTCGATCGTCATCTCCTATCTGTACGCCATCTTTCTCCTGACCCTCAGGACGAAAGTCAGCCACAAGGCCATCCGCTGGTTCAAACCGCTCCTCGTCGTGCTCTTCGGTGCGACGACCTACTGTCTTTTCGCCGATCAGGCGCCACAAACGGAGCTTGTGTTCCGGATCATCGCCTTCGTTCCGCTGCTTTATGTGCTCGTCATGATGTTCATCAACGAAATCAACGTCCTACTCAAGAAGATCGGCATCGTCAACAAGAAGAAAACCCGCCCCGGATCAAAGACCAACAACGATCTCGCCGCCAAACTCGCTACGGCCGTCGATTTTCTCTCAACCCGCAAGATCGGAGCGCTGATCACGATCGAACGCGACATCAAGCTTTCGGGGTACGTGAACAAGGCGATGCTCGTCAATGCGCCCGTCACCTCCGAACTGCTCGCCTCGATCTTCATCCCCACGACGCCGCTTCACGACGGCGCCGTCATCATCCGTGACAATACGATCGTTTGTGCGAAAGCCTACTATCCTTCTACCGATCGGACGGACCTGCCGCTCCATTACGGTACCCGGCACCGGGCCGCGATCGGAATCAGCGAACAGACCGATGCGCTCACGATCGTCGTCTCAGAAGAGACCGGATATGTCAGCGTGACGATCAACCGCCACATCGACTATAACGTCAGCAAGGAAACGCTCAATCTCTACTTCGAAAAATACCTCAAAATAAGATAAAGTGCGCAAGCACTTTTTTCTTTTGCTGGGTGGTTATTTCCGTGCTTTTATGATATAATCGGGACAGAAAAATCAGCGGAAAGGGGTGGTCAGGATGGAACATTATGATGTACTGATCGTTGGCAACGACATCGGGTCTTTGGCGATCGCCCTTTATCTCGCACGCAAAATGCGGAAGATCATCGTGTTCGTCGACGCCGCCGTGAAAAAGACGAAACGGGACGTCGTGGATTTCACCGACGAAGCCGGCAACCGCTTCACGGCCAAAGTACCGTTATTGCCGCCGCTTCCCGGATTGGCGGAACAGGGACTGCTGCGTCAGTATCTCGCGGCATTCGGACTCGCCGATGAGCTGAAGTCTGTTCCGGCGATAGCCGACGCCGTCGTTTCCCGCGACGGGACGATCCGGAAGCGCGTCCTCCGGATCGATCAATACCTGATATATCTCGTCCGTCAGTATCCGAAGCAACGCGACCGGATCCATCGCTTTTTCCGTGACATGGAACGGCATCGCGAAAACTATCGGCAGCAGCAGGATGGCCTGCTCGCAAATACCGACTATACAATTACTTCGCTGATGATCGAATGGGGCGACCGCGGTCTGCAGGAACTGCTGGAAAAATACTTCACCGACTCCGATCTCGTGAACGAATTCCTGCTGTTTGCCGACATCAACGGGCTGCCGATCGCAAACGTCTCGAGTTACAACTTTTTCATCGCTTTTTTCAACGGCATGCATGACGGCTGGTTTCACACGACCACGCTCGAAGAGGACGTCGTCAAGACCTTGCTCGACAAACTGCAGATCGTCAATCCGAAATGCATTCAGAACCGGAAGTTGAAATCCCTCGTCGCCGATGACGGTGGCAAGATCATCAAGGCGACGGACGAGGCCGGCAAGGAAATCGTTGCCAAGCATTATGTCGTCGGCGGCGATCCGATCGAGTTTTATTCCCGATATTTCGCCGATCGGACATCGGATCTGGAAAAAATCCGCAACCACCATCCCGAAGTCGACGGCAAGCGCCGGTTCGGCACGTTATGGATTGGCCTGACGACGAAAGCAGTCACGGCCGGCATCGAGGAAGCGGACTATCAGTTCGCCGCCGACCCCGCGGCGCCGTTCGCCGTTGTCCGGCTTTTCAATCAGAAGACCATCGAACCGGAGTGCTCAGCGGCCAAGACGAGCGTCCTTGCCTGCGGATTCGTCTATGAAGAAGGCGTAACGGTCACGGCCGACGCCATTATGGAAGTGCTCATCGCCACGTTCCCGCGATTGAAGAAGTACGTTTCCGCGACTGCTTTTGGTCGACCGCGGCCGCATCTGGCGATGCTCGCGGACGCGAGCGCCCGCAAAGGGCTTTCGATTGACATGCAGATCGCCGTCGAATCCGGCGATGAAAGTCGGATGTTTGACAATCTCTTCCTTGTCGGCAGCTGGTTCCGGCCTGAAGCCGGCTGGTTTGGCGAATTTCAGAACGCCGTCAATTTTTCCGATCAGATCGAAGAGCGGATGTATTACGGCGAAGATGACGAGTTCCATTATCTGTCCAACGATGAAATCATGATGATGATCCGGCAGAATTATGGCAAAACGACACTCGGGAAGATCGAAAAGCATATCAATTTCCATATCGGGAAGAGTGATTATTTCATTCGTACGAAGGGAAAGAACATCACCCTCCACCATGGCCAGAACAACGACCCGGACCTGACAATCTACTCCACGAATGACAAACTGTCCAACCTGCTGATGAAAAAAGTGGGTCTGGAGGACGTGATGGAAAGCGGTGGATTCAAATATCAGGGTCGGGAGACCGATCTGTACGATGTCGTCGCCGCCTTCAAACTCGACGATTTTCAAAACGAGGATGAACCACCCTTCCAGCCGAACGTCAAGATCTATTTCGCTGGCGTCAAAATCCTGTTCGCCCATCTGCTTGCCTGGAGCGTCGTCGCCTTTCTTGGCAACTATATTCCGATGATTTGGCTCGCGCCGTTCGCCTTGGTGATATCGGGGACGCTCGTTTATCTCAAGTATGCGGTGTTCAAAAAGATCAGCTGGTTCGAATACGCGATCCTTGGCATCGGCGTCGCCTTCACCCTCGCCGCCGCGCTTTGGCCGGCCTTCAATCACCTGTTGATCGATGATCCCCTGCTGGGAATTCTGGGCACGGCATTCTTCGTGTCATGGCTGATTGATCGGCCGATCGTCTATGATTTCCACAAATATGATTTTAACGGCGATTATGCCCGCACCGCCCTCTTCAAGGTCGTGAACAATGGCCTGAACCTGGTCTGGTCGCTGATTTTCTTTGCGATCCTCGGCTTTACCTATGTGACCGGCGAACGATATGTTTCGGTATTGTACTTTCTCGTCTTCCTCGGGATCTTCCTGACGTATTATTATCCCTGGATGTACGTCAAGACCAACATCAAGAAATGACGATTCCTTCAGAAAGGGGGATGATGCCATGATCGACATTCTGATCTATTCCGAACTTGGACTTTCGCTCGTTTTGATCGTCCTCAGTTCGCTCTTCTACCGCAAATGGCGGATCTGGAAACTGATCCTGTTTTTGCTTCTGGCGGGCTTGTACGTGACGGCGCTGGTGAAGCCGGAATGGATTCCCCGGCTGACGCTCGAAGAATTCAAAGGATATTACGCGCTCGCAGGGCTGGTGGGCGTCGCCGCCTTCGCCGTTGGGTTCCGTTCGAAGATCAAAATCACCCGCAATCTCACGGATTACGATTTCTTCGAACTCGAGAAAGAACTTGAAGAAGTCAAATCGGC